>JBGPIW010000206.1:0-5129 GCA_041485045.1 Gemmatimonadota bacterium
CTGAACTCGGTGGTCCATAACACCGCCTGGATCCAGGCGCACTTTCATCTGACGGTGGGAAGCGCCGTGGCGCTCACCTTCATGGGCACGGGCTACTACCTGTTGCCGCGGCTGCTGGGACGCGAATTGGAGCTCGGACTCCTGGCTCGGGTGCAGCCGTACCTGTGGTTCCTCGGCATGGCCCTGTTTTCGTTCTCGAACCACATCACGGGCCTCATGGGCATGCCACGGCGGGTGTACGAGGCCACCTACGGCGGAAGTGCGATCGCTGCCCAATGGAAGATCCTCACCGGGGTCTCGGCGGTCGGGGGACTGCTTCTGTTCGCCAGCGCCACCTGTTTCGTGCTGGTGATGCTCGGCACCTGGCTGGCGGGCAAGAAGCGGGAGCCCGAGCCGATCGAATGGGCCGAGCCGCTCGAGCCGGTCGCGGCCAAGACCACCTGGCTCGATCGCTACGGCCTGTGGACCGTGGCGGCAGTGGCGATCATCCTGATCGCGTATGCCATCCCGTTGTGGCAGCACCTGCGGATGACTACGTTCGGCTCGCCCGGCTTCAAGCCGTTCTAGCCGTGTGGCGCAACGTGCGGCGGTACCCGATCGTGAGCCTGGCTGTCGCGGGGCTCGCGGCGGGTGCCGCCGCGCGTTTCGCGTTCGGGGCGCCTGATGCGGCCGACCGCATCTTCCTCGTCGCGCTGGCGGGGGGCGGGCTGCCGCTGGTGTTCAAGACGCTGCGCGGCGCGCTGCGCGGTCGACTCGCCGCCGATATCGTGGCGGCACTCGCCATCCTGACGGCGCTCATCTTCGGCGAATACTTCGCGGGCACCGTCGTCGTTCTGATGCAGTCGGGAGGTGAGGCGCTCGAAACCTACGCCATGCGCCGAGCTTCGGCGTCGCTCGGCGCGCTGCTGGCGCGCGCCCCGAAGATCGCCCACCGTCTCTCCGGGCGGCAGCTGGAGGACGTCCCGGTCGAAGCGGTGAACCGGGACGATCTGTTGATGGTCAAGCCCGGCGATCTCGTCCCGGTCGACGGCGTGGTCACCGCCGGGACCTCCGCTGTGGACCAGTCCGCCCTGACCGGGGAGCCGATTCCGGTCCGGGCGCTGCCGGGCACGGAGCTGATGAGCGGCAGCGTCAATCTGGACGGGGCGCTCACGCTCCGGGCGTTACGCAAGAGCTCGGAGAGCCAGTACCAGCAGATCGTGCTCCTCATGGAGCGGGCGCGCGCCGACAAGCCCCCGATCGTGCGCATCGCGGACCGCTTCGCGGTGTGGTTCACCCCGGTGACGCTCGCGATGTGCGGTGTTGCCTACCTCGTGACGCACAATCCCGCGAGCGTGCTCGCGGTGCTCGTCGTCGCCACGCCCTGTCCCCTCATTCTCGCGGCGCCGGTCGCCGTCATCGCGGCGATCAGCCGGGCGGCCGCCAGCGGCATCATAGTGAAAAGCGGCGCGGCCATCGAGCAGGTGGGGCGCGCCCGCGTCGTGGTGTTCGACAAGACCGGCACGCTGACCCTCGGACGGCCCCTCGTCGAGGGGGTATTCGTCGCCAACGGTCGCTCTGGCGACGAGCTACTGCGGCTCGCGTCCGCCGTCGAGCAGCTCTCCGCGCATCACCTCGGCCAGGCTGTCGCCGACGCGGGCCGGCGGCGCGGGCTCATCATTCCTCCGGCGGCCGACGTACAGGAAACGCCCGGCCTGGGCGTTTCGGGAACGGTCGAAGGCCATGCGGTGGACGTGGGCTCGGCGGCGTATCTGGCGACCCGCGGGATCCCGCGGTCGGACGGTGCGACCGAGCGCACCAGCGCCTTCGTGGCGATCGACGGCCGCTACGCCGGGTTCATCACCTTCGCCGACCGGATGCGCCACCAGGTCCCTGCCTTGATGCAGCAGCTCGCCCGGCTCGGCGTGATCGACACGGTGATGCTCACCGGCGATCGCCTCGAGACGGCTGAGGCGGTCGCCGCGCAGGCGGGGATCCGCACGGTGCGGGCCAACCTGCTGCCGGCCGACAAGGTGACCGCGGTGCAGGAGCTGAAGCTGCATCGCGGCGCCGTCGTGATGGTGGGAGACGGGATCAACGACGCCCCGGCCCTCGCCGCCGCCACGGTGGGCGTAGCCATGGGGGAGCACGGACCCGCCGCCTCGGCTGAAGCCGCCGATATCGTCCTGCTGGTGGACGACATCTCGCGGGTGGGCGAGGCGATCGCCCTGAGCCAGCGGATGCGCCGCATCATCCTGCAGAGCGTGGGGATCGGGCTCGGCGTGAGCTTCGCCCTGATGGTCGTGGCGAGCACGGGGCGCATCCCGCCATCGGTCGGCGCGCTGCTCCAGGAGGCCCTCGACGCGGCCGTCATCTTGAACGCATTGCGGGCCCGCTGATCCACTGAACGAACCTTCACGAACGCATCACGATCTCCTCGCGGTCCCGGGTACATCGTGCGCGCAGTGGCGTAGCGGCCGGAACAGAGGGGACGGTGCCGCAAGGCACCATACGAGACCAGGCCGGGCGGCCGGTCTCAGGGGAGTGGGCCAACAGCTCACCCGTCCCGGCCCGCTGCGCCAGCTTTCTTTTGGGGAGGGTTCTTTGCACACAACTAGCGGTGCCGGATCTGGAACCCGCGTATTCCCTGACCGTCGCGCCGCCGGGCGCGAGCTGGCGGCCGCGCTCCTACCGCTGCACCTCGAGTTTCCCATCGTTCTGGCCTTGCCGCGCGGCGGGGTTCCCGTCGCGTACGAAGTCGCTCACCGGCTGGGCGCCCCGCTGGACGTGCTGGTCGTTCGCAAAGTCGGCGCCCCCGATCACCCGGAGCTGGCGATTGGGGCGGTGGGGGCGGCAGGTGTCGTAGTAACGGACGAGGCGACGATGGCTCTGGTTGGCGTCGGGCCCGACGAATTCGCCGATCTCGCGCGTCGGGAGCAAATGGAGGTCGAGCGGCGTGAGCGCCTGTTCCGGGAGGGATTGCCTCCCCTCGATCTGCGCGACCGCCGCGTGATTCTCGTGGACGACGGTCTGGCGACCGGTGCGACGATGCGCGCCGCGGTGGAGGTGGCGCGCACGCTCGGGGCAGTAGAGGTCATCGTGGCGGTCCCGGTGGGCGCCCCGGAGGCTTGCGCCCGGCTCGCCGAGCGGGCGGACCGCGTGGTCTGCCTGTTCGAGCCCGAGTCGTTCGTGGCCGTGGGGTACTGGTACACGGACTTTGCTCAGACGGACGATGCCGAGGTGCGGCGGCTGCTGCTCCTCAATCCTGCCCGTTGAACGCGGCTTCGCGCTTTCCGAAGAACGAAGCCAGTCCTTCGGCGAAGTCCTTGCCGTCCGCGATCCGTACGAGCTGCTGCAGCTCCTCGTCGAGGTGAAAGTCCAGCTGATCGACGCCGGCCGCGGCGTTGAGCAGCGCCTTGGCCACCGCGTAGGCCCGTGTCGGCCCCGCCGCGAGACGGTGCGCCAGCGCGTGGACGTCCGCATCGAACGTTTCGGTCGGGAACACCGCCGTGATCAAGCCAGCAGCCTTGGCCTCCTTGGCGGATAGCCGCGGGTTCAGCAGCACCATCTCCATCGCCTTGCGCAGGCCTACGAGGCGGGGGAGAAAGAACGTGGAGCTTTCCGCACCGGTCAGTCCCGTCTTGTGGTACGCCCACTCGAAGGACGCGCGCTCCGACGCCACGACGAGATCGCACGCCATCGCGATCCCGAACCCGCCGGCGGCGGCGACTCCGTCGACGGCCGCGATGAACGGCTTGGGGGCGCGTCTGATCTCCGAGATGGTGCTGTGGATGTACTCGAGGATCTGCTTGAAGCTCTCTCCGTAGGTCTGCTGGGGCCCGGTTCCTTCGGGGTGCAGGTACCCGGTATCCCGAGCGGCGCCGCGTTCGCGCACGTACTTCAGGTCGGCACCGCTCGAAAACACTCCCTCCACGCCGCGCAGCACCACGCAGCGGACGGCCTCGTCGCGGGCGAGCTGGATCCCCGCCTTGCGGAAGTCCTGCGCCATCGCCACGTCCATCGCGTTGAAGCGATCGGGGCGGTCCATCGTGATGAACCCGACCCCCTCTTCCAGCGATGTGCGGATGTGCTCCATCAGCGCACCGCCTGCTCGGGTGATTGATCGGTGCGGGCAGTCAACATATGCGGGGGAGGGGCTCGCCTTCGACCTCGACGAGCAGCCGGCGCCCCAGTCCGGTATCGAGGATGACGCGCCCCACGTGGTCGGGAATGCACTCGCCGACGATGGCGGCAGACGCCCCGAGCGGGTGCCCGCGCAGCGCTGCGAGCACGGCGTCGGCCGCGTCGGGCCGCACGCCGAGCAGCGCCTTCCCCTCGTTCGCGATCTGGAACGGATCGAGCCCGAGCATTTCCGCCGCCGCCCGCACCGTCTGCGACACGGGGACGTCGGGCTCGTGGATCACAATCCCCACGCCGCTCTTCTCGGCCATCTCGTGCAGCGCGCTCGCCACGCCGCCCCGGGTCGGATCTTTCATCGCGGTGACGGCACCGGGGCGCGCCGCGAGTGCCGCCGCGATCATGCCGTTGATCGGCGCCACGTCCGAGCGGAGCTCTGCTTCGATCGCGAGCCCGTGCCGCTTGACCATGAGGGCCATCCCGTGATCGCCAATCGAACCGGTGACCAGGAGCCGATCCCCCGGCCGGAGCCCCGCATCGGGCACCACGGCGTCGGTCAGGGCCACGCCCGTCGTGTTGATCACGATGCCGTCGAGCTCGCCCCGGCCCATCACCTTCGTGTCACCGGTGAGGATGGTGACCCCCGCCTCTCGGCAAGTCTCCTGCATCGAGCGCTGCAGCCGCTCCAGATCGCTGCGCCGGAAACCTTCCTCGATGACGACCGCGCAGGTGAGGCCGAGTGGCGCAGTGGCTCCCATCATGGCGAGGTCGTTCACCGTGCCCGCGACGGCGAGCCGGCCGATGTCGCCGCCGGGGAAGAAGATGGGGTGGACCACATGGGAATCGGTGGTGACGACGAGCCAGCGGTCGCCCACGCGCAGCGCGGCGCCGTCGTCCATCGCGGCGAGGCCGATGCCTTCGACGGGGGTCTGCAGGTAGCCGGCCGCGAGCGTCTCGCCGATCAGCTGGCGCATCGCACGCCCGCCGGCGCCGTGGCGCAGCGTGATGAGGGC
>JBGPIW010000207.1:0-5106 GCA_041485045.1 Gemmatimonadota bacterium
GACGGGTTCTTCATCAAGGGGAGTTACCTCTTCCGCTTGTAAGGCGAAGACCGACCCTGACCGGGCGCCCGGCAACGGGTATTATGCGTCAGGAACCCCCTGGAGGTCCCCATGCGCGCTCGCTTGATCGTCCCTGCCGTACTCGTCTGCATCGCGGGCGCCGTGCCTGCCGCGGTCGCCGCGCAGTCCCAGGACTCGCTGAGCTTCGCCACGGTGAGTGCCGGCGCGCGTCACACGTGCGCGCTCACGACCGGGCAGCGGGCATACTGTTGGGGCGACAACAGTGAAGGCGAGCTGGGCAGCGGCGGGCGCAATGATTCCCCCGCCCCCATCCTTGTCGCCGGAGGCCTCAGGTTTCTCACCATCGATGCCGGCGTCGAGTTCACGTGCGGAGTGACGACTACCGGTGAGGCGTATTGCTGGGGCCGCAACTCCACGGGTGCGCTCGGAAACGCCGCCATGGAGCGAAGCTTCGTCCCGGTGCCGGTCACCGGCGGGCTCTTGTTTCGTACGGTCGCCACGGGGGCCGATCATGCCTGTGGGGTAGCCGAAGACGGCCGGGCGTACTGTTGGGGAGCGAACGACGCGGGACAGCTTGGGACCAGCGATACGCTCGCCGGTGCCCGGCCGCTGCCCGTGGCGGGCGACTTGCGGTTTCGCTCGCTCACGGCGGGGGACGCTCACACCTGCGGGGTGACGCTCGACAGCCTGGCCTATTGCTGGGGCAGCAACCGGCGCGGCCAGCTCGGCGTCGGGACGTCCGGTGAGCGGCACGGCCCGCAGCCGGTCGCGCATCAACGGCACTGGCGCATGCTGAGTGCCGGCGCGCGGCACACGTGCGGGGTCACCGCCGACCCGCCCCGCCCCGCCCTGTTCTGCTGGGGTGACAATTTTCACCAGCAGATCAACCCGCGGAACGCAGTGGTGAACCTCGGCGATCCGATCCTCTGGGCACCGGCGTTCGCCGGCGACCCGCTGAATCTCCAGCTGGTCAGCGCGGGCCGCTTCCACACCTGCATCGTCCGGACACAGGGCGCCACTGCGGTGGCGTGCTGGGGCGCGAACCTGGACGACCAGCTGGGGCGCAACGTGCTGGGCCCCTATACCCAGGTGAGCGCGGGGGATGCGCACACCTGCGCGCTCCGTGCGGACGGCGCGATTCTGTGCTGGGGGAGGAATAGCGCCGGACAGTTGGGGGACGGCTCGCTGCTCAGCGAGCAGCGCCCGGTCCGAGTCGCCGGGGCGGGCTCACTCGACCCCTGAGGCTCTACCTTTCTCCGCACGGGCCGGCCATTATTGCGAACGATGACCGGCCCCGCCCCCCTCCTCGAGCTCTCCGAGCAGTTCACCGCGGAGCATCGGACCAAACAACGGCAGTTCGTCCTCGACGGCGTCCAGGCGCGCTGGCGGCTGATCCTCCTGGGCGTCCTGCTGCTCGCCACCGTCCGGCTGTTCGACGTGGTGCAGGTATCCTGGGTATTCCTGGCGGCGTTTACGGTCACGAGTGTGGCCGCGAACGCCGGCATGTCGCGCCTGGTGCGGGGGGCCACGTTCCGGCCGGCGTACCTCCTGCTCACACTTGCGTTGGGAGCGGCGATGATCTCGGCGGTCTTGTACGCCCTCGACCGCTCCGGCTACCTGCTGTACGCCGCATACCTCATCGCTCCGTTGCAGGCGGCGCTGCAGCTTGGCCGTCGCGCCGCCTGGACCGCCCTCGGGATCAACCTCGCCGGCTTCGCCCTCGCCACCGCTGCTCGGGCGGGACCGCATGCCTGGGGATGGGACGTGTATCTCCAGACGGGTCTCACGCTGCTGTTCAGCGGAGTGGCGCTGATCCCGCTGCTCGCCGAGATCGCCCGGCGGCTGCGGCGGACTCGTAAACTGCTGGCGCAGGTGGAGCGCGGCGATCTCGCCGTGCGGCTCAACGACCCGGCCTCCGACGAGCTCGGGTATCTCAGCGCCAGCGTCGACAAGACGACCGCGGCGGTGGCCGGCGCGTTGCGCGAAGTCCAGCAGCAGGCCCAGGGGCTGTTGCAGCTGGCCCGGCGCCTCGGCGCCGCGGCCGGTGAGCTGCAGACCTCCACTCAGCAGATTGCGTCCACCACGGATCTCTTGACGGATGGAACCGAGCGACAAAGGCGCTCGATCGAGAGCGGGCGGAGCGCCAGCGACGCCGCCGCCCGCATCACCGCGGCGTTGCGGCAACGGTTCCAACAGGCCGAGCGGCAGGTCGGCGCGGCGGCGCAGGAGGCCCGGCGCCACGGCGAGGAAATCGCACACGCCCGCGAGCTGCTGGAGTCGCTCGTGAGCCACATCGACCAGGCGAGCCGGGCCGCGGGGACGCTCGAGCAGGGATCGCGCGCCATCGGGAAGCTGATGGACGGCATCACGCGCATCGCGAGTCAGACCGAGCTGCTGGCGTTGAACGCGGCCATCGAGGCGGCTCGCGCCGGAGCCTCCGGTGCGGGGTTCCGCGTGGTGGCCGCCGAAGTGCGCAAGCTGGCCGAGCAGTCGAGCCACGCGGTGGAGGAAATCCGTGCACGCATGCGCCTCACCCAGGAGCAGATCGACAGCGTGGTGGCGGCGCTGCGACAGGGACGGATCGCTGCGCAGGATGCCGGCACGGTCTCGGGGGCGGCCCGCGAGGCGCTCAACGCGATCTTTGGCACGCTCAACGAAACGACGCAGTTCGCCACGACCTTTTCCGCCGAGACCGAGGATCAGGCCCGCCAGATCGATGTCGTGGTGCGGCGCATGAGCGACCTGGCGGGGATCGGCGAGGAAGCGGCGGCCGGAGCGCACCGTACGTCCGGCGCGACCAAAGGCCAGCTCATCTCGCTCGCGGAGCTGGCGGATGCGGCCGAGCGGCTCACCGCCGCTGCCACCCAGCTGAACCAGTCGACGCGGAGATTCCGGGTGGACGGCGCCGCGACGACGCGGTAGGCGATCTCCCCGCTCACTCGCCGCGCAGGGAGGCCATCGGATCGACCCGCGCCGCGCGACGGGCCGGGATCAGGCACGCCATTGCGGCGGCGAGGAGCACCAGGGCGGCCACCAGTCCATAGGTCAGGGGGTCCGTCGCCCGCACCCCGGTCAACAGGGGTGACGCGAAGCGCGACACGCCGAGCGCCGCGAGCGCACCGACGGCGACTCCCACGCCGGCCAGCACCATCCCCTGATGCAGCACGAGCCCGAGCACCTGACGCGCACTGGCTCCGAGGGCCAGCCGGACCCCGAGCTCCCGGGTGCGAGCCGCCACCGATGCCGCGAGGACGCCGTAGACGCCCACCAGGGCGAGCGTCAGAGCCACCGCCGCGAACACGCCGATGAGGATCATCTGGAAGCGCGGCCGCGCCAGCCGCGCCGAGACCAGGTCGGCCATGGTCTGCATTCTGACAGGCCGCAGGTCGGGATCGACGCCGGCCAGCGTGCGCTCCACCGCCTGGGCCAGAGCCGCGGGCTCGCCGCTCGTGCGCAGAACGAAGTAGCTGCCCCACCGTGGTTGCTGTTGATACGGCCAGTAGATCTCCGGCTGGGTGGCCACCCCCGGCGTGAACGGAGGAATGTCCGCTACGACGCCCACGACCTCGATCGGGCGGTCGAAATTCCGTTGCCGCAGGCGGCGGCCCACCGGGTCGGCGGTCCCGAACAGGCGCCGCGCCATCGTCTCGTTGATCAGCGCGACGGGCGGGGCGCCCGCGCGGTCGGCCGCCCCGAACAGCCGACCGCGATGCAGCCCCACCCCGAGGGTGGGAAAGTAGGTGGCACTCACGTCGTACCAGCGGGCCCCGAGGAGACGGTCGTCACCTCCCGCGCCATCGGGTGCGAACTCGCCGGTTTCCTCGCCCCCGAACAACGGCCCGCTGGACGCCATCCCGACCCCCGTCACACCGGGAAGCCTGCGCAGCTCGCCTTCGAGGCGCTCGAACAGGGCCGCCACGCCCGGCGCGTCCTTGTAGGTGCCGGGGGAAGCGAGCGTCCAAAAGGTGAGCAGGTGCGCCCGCTCGAAGCCCGGCTGCCACGCGAGCAAGGTGGTGAAACTGCGCGCCAGCAAACCCGCGCCGATCGCCAGGAGAAACGCCGTGGCCACTTCGGCCACCACCAGCCCCCCGCGCAGCCCGAGCGCCGTGCGCCACCCCGCCGACTGGTGACCCTGCTTGAGCGCAGTCGTGAGGTCCAACCGCATCGCCCGGAGGGCCGGCACGAGCGGCGCGAGGGCGCCGATCGCGCACGTGAGGAGCAGGGTGAATGCGACCTGACGCTGGTCCAGGGCGACGTGAGTGACCCGGGGCAGGCCGTTCGGCATCAACCGCAACAGCGCGTCGGCCGCCCACGCGGCGACGACGAGGCCCAGCACGCCGCCAACGGCGGCGAGCACGAAGCCCTCCACGGCGACCAACCGGAACAGCGCGCCGCGGCTCGCCCCGATCGCGGCGCGCACGGCCAGCTCCCGTTCTCGCGCCGCGCTCCGCGCCACAAGCAGGTTCGTCACGTTGGCGCCCGCGACCACGAGGAGGATCACCACGGCGGCCATGAACACGAGCAGAGTGGGTCGGACGGGCCCGACCACGCTGTCCAGCAGCGGCACCACCCGCGCTCCCCACCCGCGGTTCGTCTCCGCATGGCTCAGGGCGAGGTCCCGCTGCAAGGCCTCCAGCTCTCTTTGCGCCGCCGCGACGGTGACGCCCGCGGCCAGCCGGCCGAAGGTCTCGAACCCCCGCCAGCGCCGGTTCTCCTCGTCGCGCGGATCGAACGGCAACGGCACCCACACCTGGACCGATGAGAGATGTGGCACGTCGGCCTCGGCGCCCAGGACGCCGACGATCTCGTATGGCTCTCCGTCGAGCACGATGGCTCGCCCGAGGACGGAGCGATCGCCGCCAAAGTGGGTCCCCCAGAATCCTTCGCTCAATACCGCGACATGGCGGCCCGAGGGCGTCAGGTCCTCCGGCGCAAGCATCCGGCCGAGCATCGGCGTGACGCGCAATGTTCGGAACAGCCCCGGTGTGGCGAGACCGCCCGCGACGCCCTGGCTCCCGGTTTCGGTGCGTAACGAGAAGGACCAGGTCCGGCCGAGCCCGAAGGACGTGAGCGCGCGGGACCGGC
>JBGPIW010000208.1:0-5094 GCA_041485045.1 Gemmatimonadota bacterium
GCCGGCGATACGTGTGCAGCGCTCCCGAGCTCGATGTGGTGGTGCGCGCGGCGCGCCGCGCCGGGGCGTGGGGAGCGCGGCTCACCGGGGCGGGATGGGGCGGCTGTGTCCTCGTGCTGGTGGGAGCGGGGGATCGCGCCACCGCGCTCCGGGAGCAGGCCGTCATCGACGCGGTGAATAGAGCGTTCACACGGGCGTACGACCGCGAGCCGTCGGTGCGATCGGTGCGTCCCGGCGCAGGAGCGCGGCGTGAGCGGGTCGAGTTACAATAGCAGTTCGCCCGGGTGGCGAAATCGGTAGACGCAAGGGACTTAAAATCCCTTGGGAGGCGACTCCCGTGCAGGTTCGAGTCCTGCCCCGGGCATGGAGCGACACATGAGGAGCATCATCGGATACGTGGTAGGCTTCGCCTGCGCCGTCCTCGCCGCACTGGTGGGGTTGGCGGCCTTTCTTCCGGTGGGCGCCATCCCGGTACGCGGAGCGAAGCAGGCGGGGATGCTGCTGGGATCGATCGCGGGTGGTTTTGCCGCGGCGTGGACGGGCGATGGGATCCTCCGATTCTTCGGCCTCAGGGCAGCGTGGCCGTTCTTCGGCGTGCTCCTGCTGGTCTTCCTCGTCATCGAGGCAGGGCACGCCAGTGCCCGTCGTTTGCCGCTCCCGCTCGCCGTCGTCGCCCAGGTGGCCGGGCTTGCGGCCGGCTGGTGGACGCTCCCGCACTAGCAGCGGACGCGTTGTCCGCTCGCTACAGTCGCCGCTGCGGTGTCGCACATTGGCCACCGGCGCACCCGGCTCGGGGCCAACCAGCTGGCTCATAACTCATTGTGCCACATACTATTACTGGTCTTCTGAGACCGGGTGCGGAACTTGCTAGAGGGCTATCCACGAGACGTGCACGCACCACCTTTACTTCAGGGAGGCTCTAGTGAAGCAGACCCGCAAACCTTTCGTGGCTCCGCAGGTGAAGGAGCAGGCGTCGCTGGCCCGCGTAACGCTGATTTCTGGCGGCGGTCCGACGCGCGGCAATAACAAGCCGCACGGCAGCTCGCACCCGAACGGCAACTCGACTCGTCACGGCTAAACCGTCTGCTGCTGACGGTATAGCGCGCGCCAGGTCGCCTCAGGCGACCTGGCGCGCATCACGTTCGGGCCCGTTCTTTCCTCCCATGACCGCCTCGAGTATCGCGGTACAGTGCTCGGATCCAACGCTACGAGTTGGGCTCCAGGCGTGGCTCGCGGGTCTGCGCCTCGCCGCGCCGCCGGGCGTGATCCTGAACGTCCGTATCACGGACGAGGATCTGGATGCGGTGCCGGAGATCGTCTTCGAGCAGCCCGACGTGCGGTTCGGTCTTGGACCCGGCGGGCGGGGAATTCGACTGGCCTGGGACCATGCACCGGCGTTCGCCGACCTCCCCGCGGGCGCGACCGTCGCCTCGGTGCTGCTCTCCCCGAAAGCGGTTGAGCGGTTAGAGCGGTGCATGCGGACGTTCCTCATGGCGGTCGTGATCATGCTGCTGCGTCGGACGGGGTGGTATCACCTCCACGCGGCCACCGCGGTTGACCCGGAGGGGCGGGGATGGATCGTGACCGGGGACGCTAAGGTGGGAAAATCGACCACGGCGGCGTTGTTGGCGGCGTCCGGCTGGCAGGTCGGCACGGATGACGCGGCGTTTCTGGAACGTCAGGGGGATCGCATCCTGGTGCACACCTCTCATGCCCCGATCGCCTTGCGCGACGGGGGCCGGCGTCTGCTCGCCAAGGCCGGCGGGGTCGTGCTGCCGGACCGAGGCAAGGTCGGGTATTGGCCGGAGGACCTCGGGGGCGTTTGGACTCCCCTCGTTTCACCGGACATCGTTATTTTCCCCACCGTCGGGAAGGCCCGCACCACCGCCGAGCCGATCGCCCGTTCGGTCGCCCTCGCGGAGTTGGTGCGCTGGTCCGCCTGGGTCATGTTGGAGCCGGACCTGGCCCAGGACCATCTGGATGTGCTGACGCGCCTCACCGGGCAGGCGCGCTGCTTTCGCGTCACACTGGGCCGGGACCTCTTCGCGCGGCCGAACCGCCTGATCGAGTTGGTGACATGAGTGAACGCTACCTGCGTCATCCGGATCTCCGCTTGGCCGACGTCGAAGGGGACGGGGTCGTCCTACACCTCGGTACGCGCCGCTACTTCTCGGTGAGCGAAAGCGGTCTGGCGCTGCTCCAGGCACTCGAAGCACCTCGCACGCTCCCGGAGCTGGTGGCGGTGCTGCTCGAACGGTACGAAGTGACGCCCGAGCAGGCCGAAGCGAGTGTGCAGCAGTTCCTCGATACGTGCCGGACGGCGGACCTCCTCGTCCCGGAGTCTGATGGGTGAGCGGACGACTCTCGATGGGCTGGCGGCTGCGGGCGACGGCGGCGGTGCTGATCGTGCCGCCGCTCTTGTATTTGATGTCCTTCTCACGGCTTGCCACCTGGCTCGGGGGGGACGATCCGGGCCGACACGACGCCGGACTCGACGATGCGATGCTGGCTCGCTGGGTGGACCGCCTGCTGCGCCACCTCCCCGGTCCCTGGCACCGCACCTGCCTGAAACGCGCCGCGGTGCTCTACCATGTCTTGCGACGCGCGGGACGCCCCGTGGAGCTGTGGATCGGCGTCCATAAAACCGGGCCGGCGCCGCTGGGCGCGCACGCCTGGCTGGTCCAGGGGGGAGAGCCCTACCTCGAGTCGCGGCCGCAGCACGCCCTCCGGCACACCGTCATCGCCCGCTTTCCCGAGACCCACCCGGCGGCGGCTCAGGCGTGACCGCCGCCCGGCTGCTGCTCGATACGCTTCGGCTTCAAGGGGCGCCCCCACCGGAACGTCTCGCGTCGGCCTGGGCGGAGGCCGATGTGCGTGGTCTCCCGGAGCTCATCGCGTTCGAGGGGTGCGCGATCTGGAGCTATCGCCGGCTACGCCAGATCGGGGCGCTGGAGGGGATCGACACTGCCGTGACCGAGTGGCTGTCGGCAAGAGCCCGGGACGAGACCGCGCGCAACTTGCTCATCGAATCCGAGGCGGCGGCGCTGGCGCGGGTGTTCCAGCGTCTTCAGGTGCCCGCCGTTTTCATGAAAGGTGTCGCCCGGCGGCTCTCGGTGGATTTCTATCCCATGGCCGACGCACGGACGACGAACGACGTCGACGTCTTGGTGCCGGTCGGTCGCGCTCGTGAAGTGTGGTACGAGCTCCGTCAGATGGGTTACGAGCGCACGACCCCGCACGCGCCGCCACGACCCGAGCACCATCACTTGCCCGCGTTGTGGGGCGAGCGGCGGGTGGGCGTCGAGGTCCACACAACGCACGCGCGGCCTATTCCGCCGGCTGAGTCCTGGCGGCGGCATTACGAACAGGGGAGGGACGTGGAGCGCGGTGGTCTCCGCTACCGGGTGCCCGGAGCGACGGAGCTGTTTTGGAGCGGAACGGCGCATGGGTTGCGACACCCCGATATCGCGTTTCTGCTGGTGCTGCTGCTCGATGCCGCGGTCATTCTGGCGAGCGGGGCGGTGGTGGAATGGGACGAGATCGCGCGGCGGCTGGACGCAAAGGAGATCCGGGATGGGCGGGCCGCCGCGGCCTGGCTCGGAGCGGCCGTCAGTCTCGCGGGTGTTCCGGTGCCTGCGGCGCTCGACGGGCGGGTCGTCCCCTACGATCTGGGTCGCGAGCTCGAGCTGCGCCTTGCGGTCCTGCGGCGCGTGCCGGTCCCGTCGAGCTGGCGCAAGATGCTGGCCTGGTGGTCGAGCGAGCAGGCCCGCCTGACCTCCTGATCAGCCGCGACGGCCGTCCGGTCCGAGCCGCCAGGTATGCGCCAACCGGATGAGTCCGATGCCCTCCGACTCCGGCAGCGTGACCCGAAACCGGGCCGCTCGTTTCCACACCACGATCGGTTCCACCGCGAGGCGGTGCTCGTAGATCTGTACGTGCAGTGCGTACGACCCTCTGGCCAGCGCTAAGGGCCGATACTCGAGCTCGAGGGTCACGTGCTCGCCGGCCTTGGCGTTGATCTCGATCCCCTGGCGATTGCACCGCGTGCCGTGCAACACGTGCCATTCACGCGCGATCTGAGCGCCGATCGAAGCGCCCGCGACGTCCTGGCGCGCTCGCAAGTGGATGCGGAGCGTGAGCGTCGCGTCGGGCTGAAACAGCGGCTCGGCAGTCCCCGTGCCGCCCAGGACGTCGACCGATTCGATGTCGAGGGGTGAGCTGGCCGGCTGTCCTTCGCGCTCCTCGGGGTTGCTGCCCTCGTCGGCTTCAATGACCCGTTCGTAGGCGGCGAACGCTTCCTCCGGCCGTCCCGCCGCGACGACGCGCCCATGGTCCAGCAGCAGCGCGGTATCGCACAGCTGCTCCACGAGGTACCGTTCATGCGAGACGAGCACCATCGTCGTCCCCGCCGCTTTGAACGCCAACATCCGCCCCAGGCACCGATCGCGGAACGCCGTATCGCCCACCGCGAACGCCTCGTCGATCAGGAGCACTTCGGGCTCCAGGTGCGCCGCGATGGCGAACCCCAGGCGGAGCGCCATTCCGGAGGAATAGAACTTCACGGGGACGTCGATGAACCGCTCGACTTCGGCGAAGGCGAAGATCGCGTCGAGCTTGGCGCGCAGCTCGCGGCGAGAGAGACCCAACAACGCACCCTCCAGAAACACGTTCTCGCGCCCGGTCAGATCGCCGTGGAACGAGCCGCCGAGAAAGCTGAGCAGCGAGAGTCGCCCCGTGACCCGGATCGATCCGCGGGTCGGGTTCATCATGCCCGCGATCAGCTTCAGCATCGTCGACTTGCCGGATCCGTTCGCGCCGACGAGCGCGAAGGTCGAGCTCGGCTTGACCTCGAACGAGACGTCCTCGAGGGCCCACATGGACTTCGGGCGAGGCGGTGGCGTATTGCGTCGTCGCGGCAGGAGATTGGCCAGCACCTCCTTGAGCGACCGGCTTCGCAGCCGGTACCGCTTCCAGACCCCCGAAACAGTGATGGCCACGGACTAGACCGATTCGGCGAAGTACGGTTCGGTGACGCGGAATACCCAGATCCCGATCGCGAGCAGGGCGATCCCGACCACCAGCGGGTACCAGAGC
>JBGPIW010000209.1:0-5075 GCA_041485045.1 Gemmatimonadota bacterium
GCGGTGCCGGACTCCTGGTGCTGAAGGTCGAGTCGGTGTAGCCGATGTAGCGGAGCTTGCGATACACCAGCGAGTCGCCCCAGGGGGCGGGGGGACGCTGGCCCATCACCGAATCGTACGCCGCGGGCATGTAGTTCCAGATTACCGGCTCGGCGCGGACGTAATACATCCGTGTGCGGGGGCGGTAGGACAGGCCCGTCCGTCCGCAGGCGAGCGCACCGGTGGAGACGCCGAGCGACAGCGCGCAGGCGACGCCCCGGCCGATGGCCGTCCAATGCAGGGACATCAGAATTCGAATGCGTTCAGCTCGAGGCGATCGCGGCCTCTTCGGGGGCTTCGCGCGGATGGGGACTGGCGTAGCGCTCGCTCTTGGCGTGGTGCTTCTCCCATTCGCTGCGGAACGCGAAGGGGTCGAGACCGACGGCTCGGTCCAACGCCACGATGCCGTCCAGGTGGTCGATCTCGTGCTGCAGCAGTTCGGCGAGCGGACCTTCGCATTCCATGGTATGCAGGTTGCCCTTGATATCCGCGTACTGGACGGTGATGCGGTAGGCACGATTCACCCGCACCAGCAGCTCGGGGAACGAGAAGCAATCGTCCCATACCTCGAAATCCTCTGATCCGACGTCGCTGATCTCGGGATTCACGAGCGTCAGCCGCTGCTTGGCCCCATCCACATCCATGACGACCACGCGCACCGGTGCGCCGATCTGCGGGGCCGCCAGCGCCCGCCCCATGGCGTACTTCTCCTTCGCCGCCTTCAGCGTGTCACGCAGATCGTCCGCCACGAGCCGCACCGCCGCGGACGAAGGCTTCGCGACGCGCTGGCAGCGCTCGCGCAGGATCGGGTCGCCCAGGAGGCGAATGCGACGGACAGCCATAAGGGGGCCCTAATTCTCGTCATTTGGCCCCGGGACGCAACTGGGAAACTCGGTTCTCCACTGCCCGGGACAACGTAAGTTACTATAACACATGGAGTTGCAGTCGTCTGGTTAGACTCCTGCAAGTCCCCATTTGCCTGCTTCGAATGGCCGGAGTATCCTAGTCGCCCCATGCTCGCCGCCATCGTACTCGCGGGCGGCCGCTCTGCCCGGATGGGCACTCCCAAGGCCCTGCTGGACTTCCGCGGAGAGCCC
Organism: Gemmatimonadota bacterium; assembly: GCA_041485045.1. Lineage (GTDB taxonomy): Bacteria > Gemmatimonadota > Gemmatimonadetes > Gemmatimonadales > GWC2-71-9 > DASTHG01. The sequence continues at coordinate 1,137 of JBGPIW010000209.1, forward strand.
TTCATCGTCCGGATCCTGGAGGCGCTGGAAGCCCTCGACATCAAGACGCGCGTGGTGGTGGTCGGCCCGGATGCCGCCTCGATCCGCTCGGCCATAGTGGCGCACGACTGCACGATCATCGAAAACCCCGACGTGGATGGCGGGCCCATCGCCTCGCTGCGTCGCGCGCTCGCGGGGCTCGAGCAGATCCAACCGCCGGCGGCGCTCGTCTGGCCGGTCGACCTGCCGCACGTGCACGTTGCGACGGTCGAGCGGCTGATGGAGGCGTACCGGCGGCAGCGGGCGCCCGTGACGGTGCCGACCTTCGCTGGACGCCGGGGGCACCCCGTAATCTGGGACCGCACTGTGTTTCCCGAGCTGCGCACGAGCGAGGCGGCGGGGCGCGAAGGCGCGCGTGCCGTGCTGCACGCGCACACCGGCCAGGCCGTCCTGGTGCCGGTCGACGATCCGGCGGTGACCGATTTCATCAATACGAGAGCCGACTACGAGCGCCTGATCCGCGAGATCAACCGCGACGCGTACTGACCGCGCGCGTCTCACCACTCTTCATCTCGACTTCACGATAAATTTTTGAACCTGGGTTCAGTTTTCAGCCGGATCCCCAGGGAGGCTCCGGCATGGCAGGTGTTGCTCTCGGCACGCGCGCGCGTGGCCCAACCCGTCGCTCCGCCCACGTGCGCGCCAAGCGGCAGCGCCGGCGCGCCGAAATCCTGCATGCCGCGCTGCGGGCTTTCCGTAGCGCGGGGTACCACGGCACGACGCTCGACGATATCGCCCGGCAGCTCGGTGTCCGAAAGACCGCGTTGTACCACTACTTCCCCGATAAAGAAGCGATCCTCCACGCGTGCCACCGCGAGGGGCTCGACGAGGTCGCCGGGATCGTCGCCGCGGCGCGGCGGCGCCCGACGCATGCCGAGCAGCTCGCCCATGCGATCCGTGAGCACGTACGCGTCATGACGGATACCCTCGAGGGCTCTTCCCTGGCGCTCGAGGTTTCCGCGCTCTCGTCCCGGCACCAGGCGGAAGTCATCGCCGCCCGCGACCGCTATGAACAGGCCTTGCGCGACATCGTCCGGCGCGGCGTCGCGGCCGGCGAATTCCGCGCGGTGGATCCGAAACTCGCCGTGTTCGCGATTCTGGGCGCCATCAACTGGGTGGCCCGCTGGTATTCCCCTGCGGGATCGCAGCAGCCGCGGGCCCTCGGGACGCACTTCGCCGATCACCTCGTTCGAGGATTGCTTGCGCCATGACGACCACCGCACCACGGCCCCCGACCACGCGCCACTTCGCGTCCCGCGCCCCGGCGAGCTTCGGATTCCGGGAGGTGTTGTACGACAAGGCGGACGGGATCGCGCGCATCACGATCAACCGCCCGCACAACTTCAACGCCTACTCCACGCCCGCCCTGGAGGAGCTCGCGACTGCGTTCCGCGACGCCACCTTCGATGACGCGGTCGGCGTGATCGTGCTCACGGGCGCAGGCGATCGGGCGTTCTGCACCGGCGGGGACGTAAAGGAGTACGCCGAGGCGTACGTGGCGACGCCGCGCGACTACTGGAAGTACATGGCCCTGTTCCGCACCTACATCGAGAGCATTCTCAACACCGGAAAGCCGGTGATCGCGCGCATCAACGGGATCGCGGTCGGCGGGGGCAACGAGAGCCAGCTCGCCTGCGATCTCTCGGTGATGGCCCAGCACGCGTATCTGAAGCAGGTCGGCACCCAGGTCGGGTCGGTCGCCTGCGGAGGGGCCACGCAGTGGCTCCCGATCACGATCGGGGATCGTCGCGCGCGCGAGATGCTGCTCCTCAACGAGCCGGTGCCCGCCGAGCAGGCCCTGGCGTGGGGGCTCGTGACCCGGGTCGCACCGTCGGTACGACAGGGCGAGGCGTGGATCGAAGCGGCGAGCCCCGAGCAGATCGCCGCCGCACAGAAAGGGCGGGACGGGTACCGTCTCGATCTGTCGCGGCTCGACGCCGTCGTCGACGCGCTTGCCCGCCGCCTGCTCGAGACCTTTCCCGAGTGCACGCGCTATACCAAGCAGCAGACGAATTTCTGGAAGGACCTCGCCTGGCATCAGACGGTCCGGCACGCGCAGGACTGGCTGTCGCTGCACTACGCCAGCTGGGAGCCGTTGGAAGGCATGCGCGCCTTCACGGAGAAACGCCCGGCGCGCTACGCCTTGCTGCGCGAGCGCGCGGCCCGGGGCGAGTCCTCCGAAGCGCCGTGGGGCGCGCCGCTGCGCGACTGCGAGGCGTGCGGCGCCACGAATCTCCCGACTTCCCACACCCACTGCGGTCTGTGCGGCGCACGGCTCTCGTAACGGGCGGGGCCCGCGGCATCGGTCGCGCCGTCGTCGACGCACTCGTGGGCGAGGCGTGGGTGGCGTCCCTCGATTGCGACTTTCCGCAGGGGCCGGGCGCCGCCGCGGCGACGATTTCCGCGGACGTGCGCGATGCAGCGGCGCTGGGGGAGGCGGTGGAGCGGATCACGCGCGAGCGCGGCGGGCTCGATTGGGTGGTGTGCGCGGCGGGCGTCATCCGGGACCGCGTGAGCTGGAAGATGAGCGACGCCGAGTGGGACGAGGTGCTCGCAGTGAACCTGACCGGCGCTTTCAAGGCTGCGCGTGCTGCCGTGCCGTTCCTGCGGAAATCCGATTGTGGTCGGGTGGTCTTCGTCTCCTCCATCAATGGGCTGCGGGGAAGCTTCGGCCAGGCGAACTACGCGGCCTCCAAGGCGGGTCTCGTGGGTCTCGCACGGTCGCTGGCCCAGGAATTGGCGCGTGATGGGGTCACGGTGAACGTCGTGGCGCCCGGATTCATCGACACGGGGATGACCCGTGGGCTGCCCCAGGCGGTCCGGGAGCGCGCCGTAGCACGCACACCGCTCGGTCGTGCCGGGACGCCGCAGGAAGTGGGGGCACTGGTGCGCTATTTGTGCAGCGATGCGGCGGGGTTCGTCACCGGGGCGGTCGTCCCGATCGACGGAGGTCAACTGCTGGGGGGAGGAACCGAGCGATGACGGTCGCGGTCACGACGGAGCCGGGCATCGGGCGGATCGAGCTGGACCATCCCCCCTTCAACATCCTGACGCGCGACGTGCTGCGGGGCCTTCGGGAGCAGCTCCAGCGTCTCGCCGAGCAGCCCGACCTGCGGGTCCTGCTGCTCACGGCGACGGGCGACCATTTCTCGGCGGGCGCGGATGTCGGCGAGCACCTGCCGCCGCACCACCTCAGCCTGATCCCGGAGTTCCTCGATACCGTGGCGGCGCTGGACGCGTTCCCGGTCCCGGTGGTTGCGGGCGTCCGCGGCAAGTGCGTGGGCGGCGGGTTCGAGCTGGTGCAACCGGTGGACCTGATCATCGCCGGTCGGGGAGCGAGTTTCGGGCAGCCCGAAATCGTGCTCGGCGTCTTTCCACCGGCCGCCTGCGTCCTGCTCCCCGGGCGGCTCCCGCCGGCACTCGTGTCGCGCATGATCTACTCGGGCGAATCGATCTCGGCCGCGGAGGCCGAACGCTGGGGCCTGATCGTGCGGGTCGTTCCGGACGAAGACGTGGAGCAGGCCGCGCTCGAAGAGGCCCGGCGCATCGCCCGGCACAGCGCGGTGGCACTGCGGGCGGCGAAGCGGGCGTTGCGCGGCTCCGGCGCCGCGACTCGTCACGCCGCGCTCCGGGCCGCGGGTCAGGTCTACCTGCACGAGCTGATGGAGACGCACGACGCCGTCGAAGGTCTTCGCGCATTCACGGACAAACGCCGTCCGGTCTGGAAGCACGTATGACCACGATCTTCGCCGCATGGCGCGGGCAGCCGCTCGACGAGATGCTGTTCCACTGTCGCGAGCTGGTGGAGGACACCGATTTCCCCACCATCCGCCGCTGGCGCGAAAGTGGCGGGAAGGTCGTAGGACATTTCCAGGTCTATTTCCCCGAGGAGATCGCGCA
>JBGPIW010000210.1:0-5071 GCA_041485045.1 Gemmatimonadota bacterium
CACCAGTACGCGGGCGATTTCGGACAGGGCCCGATCGGCCCGCGCAATGTGGTAGCACGTTCCAAAATCGATCACGAGGTCGAAGGATCGGTCCGGAAAGGGTAGTGCGCGAACATCGGCGCGGCGGAGCTCGGCCACCACACGCGTCTCGATCAACCGCGCTCCTGCATCGGCCAGGAGTTCGGCGTCGATGTCGATTCCCACGAGGTGGCTCGGCTCGAGCTTCCGGGCGAGGACCGGCAAGGCGATGCCCCGCCCGCACCCCACCTCGAGAACCCGCCCCCCTGTAGGCAGCGCGAGCACCCGGATCAGCGCGGGCACCTCAAGGGTCTCTTGCATCAAGTTGCGCCGTCCCTCGTTCGCGAACGCGCGGTACTCGAGCTCAGCTCGGGGCTCGAGGGATGGGAGGAGGGCCGTGGCAATGGACCGGGACATCGAAGCCTCGCGGGCGTTGGGGTGCGCCACGAGGATGAGGCCGAGTTCTCAAGCTGATTTCAAGGCGCCTTGTCCCCTTCCCGCCGGGTTAGATTTCCCCGCGTGACCGACATCCAGATCACCAAGACGTCCTCCGAGCCGGGAGCCGCGTCACTCGCCGTGAGCGTCCCTTTGGACCAGGTACAGGAAGCCGAGTTCCGCGCGACGCGTGCCTACCAGGCGCGCGCCCGGCTCCCCGGCTTCCGCAAAGGCAAGGCGCCCGAGGCGATCATCCGCAAGCAATTCGCCGCCGACATCCGCGAGCAGGCGTTGCGGGACCTGATCCAGACGAGCTGGCGCCGAGCGCTGGAGCAGGAGCCGTTGAAACCGATCGCCGACCCGCACATCCACGACCTGAAGTGGGAAGCGGGTGCGCCGGTCACGTTCACCTTCCACGTCGAGGTGAAACCGGACATCACGCTGTCGCGCCTCGGCGGGTTCACGCTGCGGCGGCAGGTAGCGCCGGTGACCGCGGCCCAGGTGCAGGAGCAGCTCGACTCGCTGCGCGAGCAGAAAGCGCCGTGGGCTCCGGTGAGCGGCGAGCAGCCGAAACCCAAGGATCTAGTGCACGTCACCATCGCGCAGCGCGACGGCGCGGAGGCGAAGGATCCTCAGCCGTATCATTTCGTGCTGGGTGAAGGGCGCGCCATCCCCGAGGTCGAGGAGCGCGTCATGGCGATGGCGCCGAACGACACGGTGGACGTGACGGTGCGCTTCCCCGACGACTTCGCCGAAGAAGCCAAGCGCGGCCAGACGCGCGACATTCGCCTGACGCTGCACGAGGTGAAGCGGCAGGAGCTGCCGCCGCTGGACGACGCGTTTGCGCGGGAGATCGGCGATTTCGAGTCGCTCGACGCACTGCGCCGCGCGGTACACGAGGATCTGGAGCGTGACGCTGGCCGCGACGCCGACGCCAAGGTCCGCGCCGATCTCGTGTCGCAGATCGTGGCGGCGAACGGCATCACCGCGCCGCGGCCGCTGGTGGAGCGGGTCATCCTCACCTACGCGCAGGCGTACGGCATCGCGGAAGACCGCCTGCCCGACTTCGCCACCGAGTTCCAGCCGCTCGCCGTACAGCAGGTGCAGCGCGACCTCGTGCTCGACTGGGTGGTCGAGCACCACCAGCTCCGGGCGAGCGCCGCGGAGCTCGAAGCCAAGATCGCCGAGCTCGCCGAGCGCCGGCAGATGGCGCCCGCCGAGCTCAGGGCGTCGCTCGAGAAGAACAAACGGTTGCGCGACCTCGAGCGCAGTCTCACCGAAGATAAGGCGTTCGCATTCCTTCTGTCCCAGTCCACCGTGGAGTCTTAAGTGACGATGAGCACGATTTATCCGCCGTACATCATCGAGCGTTCCAGCCGCGGCGAGCGGACGTACGACATTTTCAGCCGCCTGCTGATGGACCGCATCGTTTTTCTCGGCACGCCGATCAACGATGACGTGTCCAACGTGATCATCGCCCAGCTCCTGTTTCTTGACGCGGACAATCCCGAGAAAGACATCTATCTCTACGTGAACTCCCCCGGCGGGCTTGTCTCCTCGGGCATGGCGATCTACGACACGATGCAGTTCCTGCGCGCGCCGGTGAACACGATCTGCATGGGGATGGCCGCGTCGATGGGCTCGTTCCTCCTGACCGCAGGAACCAAAGGCAAGCGGTCGGCGTTGCCCCATGCGCGCATCATGATGCACCAGCCCTCGGGAGGCGCCCAAGGGACCGCGGCGGACATCGAAATCCAGGCCCGGGAGATCCTCTATCTGCGCGCCAAGCTGAACGAGCTGTACGCCAAACACACCGGGAAGCCGCTGGAGACCATCGAGCGGGATATGGATAGGGATCGCTTCATGTCTGCCGAAGAGGCCTTGGATTACGGCCTCATCGACCATGTCATCTCGAATCTGAGAGAAGTGAGCGACGGGAAACCCAAGTGAACACTTGCGTTCGCCAGACCCCCTTCCCATACTAGGGGTCCCATGTCCCACGACAAGCACCTCCGCTGCTCCTTCTGCGGCAAGTCGAAGGACTCGGTCCGGAAGTTCATTTCCGGCCCGTCGGTATACATCTGCAATGAGTGCATCGCCCTCTGCAACGAGATCCTGGCGGAGGACGAAGAGCGGGAAGTCTCCGAGGCCATCACCCAGGTCCCGACGCCCGCCGAGATCAAGGATGTCCTCGACCAGTACGTGATCGGCCAGGAGAAAGCCAAGAAGACCCTGGCCGTCGCAGTGTACAACCACTACAAGCGGATCAACTCCCACTCGGCGAAGGACAACGACGTCGAGCTGGACAAGAGTAATATTCTGCTGATCGGGCCGACCGGCGTCGGCAAGACGCTGCTCGCCCAGACGCTCGCCCGCATCCTCGACGTGCCGTTCACCATCGCCGACGCGACCACGTTGACCGAGGCGGGGTACGTGGGCGAGGACGTGGAGAACATCCTGGTGCGGCTGCTCCAGGCCGGCGACTTCAACGTGGCCGACTGCGAGCGCGGCATCGTCTACATCGACGAAATCGACAAGATCGCGCGCAAGTCGGAGAATCCGAGCATCACGCGCGACGTCTCGGGCGAGGGCGTGCAGCAGGCCCTGCTCAAGATCCTCGAGGGCACCGTGGCGAGCGTGCCGCCGCAGGGCGGCCGCAAGCACCCGCAGCAGGAATACATCCAGGTCAACACGAAGGACATCTTGTTCATCTGCGGCGGCGCGTTCGACGGTCTGGAGAAGATCATCGAAGCGCGCACCGGGCGGCGGCGGATCGGCTTCACCAAGGAAGACATCGATTCCGGCGCCGCGGAGCGGCTCAAGAAGAACCCGTTCCATGACGTCGAGCCCGACGACCTGCTGCGCTACGGAATGATCCCGGAGCTCGTGGGCCGCCTGCCGGTGGCGGTGCCGCTCGACGCGCTGGACGAGGACGCGCTGGTGCGCATCCTGGTCGAGCCGAAGAATGCGCTCAGCAAGCAGTACCAGAAACTGTTCGAGCTGGAATCGGTCCGGCTGACGATCGAGAAAGACGCGCTGCGCGAGATCGCCAAGAAGGCGTTGAAGCGCGGCACCGGGGCCCGCGGCCTCCGCGCCATTCTCGAGGAGATGATGACGGACATCATGTTCGACCTGCCGAGCCGGGACGACGTGCGCGAAGTCGCGGTCACCGCCGAGACCGTCACCGAGGGCCGCCAGCCACTGCTCGTCACCGAGCGGGCGCGCCACAAGAAAGAAGCCTGACCGCCTCCGATCCCAGTTTCGTCGGCTCGTTTCCCCGGGCCGACGCCCCGCTCGACCCGCCCCTTCCCGAAATCGCTTTCGCCGGCCGCTCCAACGTCGGCAAGTCGAGCCTGCTGAACGCCCTGCTGGGACGTCGCATCGCGCGCGTCTCGGCGACGCCGGGGAAGACCCGGGCGTTGAATGTGTTTCTGATCCCGGGGTCGTGGGGACGTCGGGAGGTGGGACCCGACGCGGCGAGTGAGAGCTCAGCCCCGAACCGTCAGGTCCCACCTCCCCACGTCCCCATTCCCCCCGACTGTTATTTCCTGGATCTCCCCGGCTACGGCTACGCCCGCGCCTCGAAGGCCGACCGCACCGCGTTCGCGGGACTCGTCCGCCACGTGCTCCACCGTCCCCGACTCGTGGGCGTCGTGTGGCTCCTGGACATCCGCCACGAACCCTCCGAAGGCGATCGGGGGATGCAGGACCTGTTCGCCGGCGCCGGAACCCGGGTGCTCGCCGCGGTGACCAAGAGCGACAAGCTCTCGAGCGCCCAGCGCGGAGTGCGGGAGATGGCGCTGCGGCAGGCGCTCGCGCTGGACGAGGATCAACTCGTGGTCACGAGCGTCCGCACGGGCTTCGGTTTGCCGGAGCTGCGTGAGGCGATCGCGGCGCTCGTGCGGGGGACCTGAGTGGATCGTCCGCTGCGGGTGGCGTTCGTGAGCCACCACCCGCACCTCCAGATGGGCGGGCAGCGCAGCATGGCCCTCCTCATCGAACACCTCGACCGGCACGCGGTCGATCCCCTGGTGATCTGCCCCGGTCCCGGCCCGCTCACCGACCACCTCACGCGGCTCGGATGCCCAGTCGTCCACATCCCGCTCCACCGCATCAAGCCGCGGACGCTATCGGCGGTGTGGCGCTCCAGCCGCGCCATCCGGGCGGTGTTGCACGAGCGGGCGATCGACATCATCGCCCCCGACGCCGCGCGCGACGCCCTCACCTGTGGCCTGGCGAAGCTCGGCACGGGAACGAAGATGGTGTGGTTCGTCCGGCTGACCGCACGCGATCCCCTCGACCCGATCCTCACGCACCTGGCCGATGCGATGATCGGCGACTCGGACGACACGCTGCGGCGCTTCGGCGGCTCGCGGCGGGTGGCGGCCCGCCACCGCACCATCGTCGGTGGTGCCGATTTGCGCCGTTTCCGCCCAGCGGACGACCGGATGGCGTTGCGGCGCGCGCTGGGCCTGCCGGTGGACCGGCCCGTCTTGCTGTTCGTCGGACAGGTGAAGGCCGCAAAGGGGATCCTGGACATCGTCGATGCCTTGGCCCGGCTGCACGCGGACCGGACCACCCCGGCCCCGCTCCTCGTCGTGATCGGCACGCCGGATCC
>JBGPIW010000211.1:0-5068 GCA_041485045.1 Gemmatimonadota bacterium
GGATCCCTCGCTGGAAGACGTGAGCGTCGTCCTCGACAACGCATTGTACGAGGGGCGCTGGTGGCTACCGCGGCACCAGGAGATCGAGATTCGACGGCACGCCACGCTGCTCGACCTGCCGGCGCGCGGCATCATCCGCGGTCGCTGGGACGTGGATCGCTACGAGTTCAACACGGGGCTGGCCGCGGTGTGGTTCACCGGCCCCGAAATCACCGCGCTGCCCAAAGTGGCGCGCGACTCCTTCCCCTGGCCGACGTCCCTCGCCGACGCCGTGCAGCGCGTCGCCGAGCCGGTCCGGCGCAACGATCTGGCGGCGGTGCGAGCCGCGGTGGCCGGCATCGCGGGCCGGCACGCGCTCTCGGGCTGGCGGCGCCGCGGGCTCGCGGTCCGGGGCATGAGCGATCTGCTGCGGGCGAACCGGGTGCAGGGCGTGGTGCCGGGGATGGGCGTCGTCTGGCGGACCGGCGCCCTCGAGGGGCGAGCCCGCGGGAGCTACGGGTTCGCCGACCGCCGGGTGGACGGGGCGCTCGCCGGCCGGGTCGCGCTCGGGACCGTGGCGCTGTCGGCCGGCGCGTACCGGGAGGTCCGGGACGTGTCGGACGTGCCTGTCGTCGCGCCGGTGATCAACTCGCTCGCCGCGCAGGAATTCGGTGATGACTATGGGGATTACGTGCGGGTGACGGGGGGCCGGCTCGGGATCGAGGGAGCGGCGGGAGGCCGGGTCCGGTGGCGGCTCGCGGTGGCGCGCGAAGCCGTGACGAGTCTCCCGGTTCGCGCGGCCCCCGCCAGCGGAGCGTATCGGGCGAACCCTCCGCTGGGCGGCCCCGCCCTCGACGTCGTGAGGCTCGGCGTCACCCGCGCCGGTGAAGGATTCGCCGTGCGGCGTGACCGTGCGTATGACTTGGCCTTCGAGGTGGGACGGGTGGACGGCGGTGCCAGCTACCTGCGCATGGCCGGAACGGCCCATCTCCTCCTGTCGCTGGGAGACACGCGCGTGCTGGTTCGCGTGCACGGCGGGATCGCGAGCGCCGATCTCCCCGCACACCGCGCTTTCGTGCTCGGTGGGCGCGCCACGCTGCTGGGCGACGACTTCCGGGCCTGGGGCGGCCGCGCCGTCGCTCTACTCCACGTCGAGTGGCGCGTGCCCGCACCGTTTCCCAGTGTTTCGCTCGGCCCCGCGGCGCGCACGCCCACCACGATGACGCTTGCGCCCTACATCGCCGCCGGATGGGCCGACCGGCCTGTTGCGACGACGCCATGGCGCGCTACCCCGGGTGCGCGCGTCACCGCAGGACTGGGACTCGAATGGCTCGGTGTGTTCCGCCTCGAGGCGGGATACGGCGTGCAGAGCCGTCGGACGCACCTCGCGTTCGACGTCACACGGGACTTCTGGCGTATCCTCTAGCTTCGGGATGCGCCCCGCGGCTAGGTTTCCCTCAGCCGCCCTTATGCCAGAAACCAACTTTCCCGACGAGTGGTTGGCCCAGTCGCTCGAGGTGCTCACCCCCGAGCGACTCGCCGAGTTGCGGGGCAAAGCCCAGCCGGGGAAGACGTTGTGGGAAACGGTCGTCCAGGAAAAACTGGCGACCGATGACGAAATCCTCGAGAAGCTCGCCAGCCGGTATCGCCTGCACATCGCCGACCTGAGCCAGCTCGACCCGGGCGCGCGCTCGGCGCTCCCCGAGGCGCTGGCCCGCCGCTACCGCGTGCTGCCGATCCGCGAGACCGATGCCTACCTCGAGGTCGCGACGTCCAATCCGTTCGACCTCGACATGGAGAAGACCCTCGGGTTCGCCACGGCGCGTGAGATTCGGATGTTGCTGCTCTCGCCGGGCAAGATCGCCGAGCAGATCGACCAGCAGTATCGACCCGAAAAGGCGATCGACCGGCTGCTGGAAAACATGGGGCAGTCGGCGGAGCTGGTGCAGCTGGAGGACGAAGCCCCCGACGATTACGACATCACCGAGGCCGCGGCGAGCGAGCGGCCCGTCGTCAGGCTCGTCGATATGATCCTCTCCGAGGGGATCCTGTCCCGGGCGAGCGACATCCACATCGAGCCCGAAGAGGGCGGGGTGGCGGTGCGCTACCGTATCGACGGGGTGCTGCGGCAGCAGATGAAGCTCCCGCGCCAGGCCGGCCTGCCGCTGATCTCGCGCATCAAGATCATGTCCTCCCTCGACATCGCCGACCGGTTGCGGCCCCAGGACGGCCGGGCGCGCGTGGCGGTGAACAGCCAGCCGATCGATCTGCGCGTCTCGACCCTCCCTGCCTCGCACGGCGAGAAAGTCGTCATCCGGATCCTCGATTCGCGGGCCACCGTCAAGTCGCTCGACAGCCTGGGACTGAACCCGCCCGAGGCGGAGGCGATCCAGAAGCTGCTGCAGTTCCACGAGGGAATCATCCTCGTCACCGGCCCCACCGGCTCCGGGAAGACCACGACACTCTACTCGATGATCAATCAGATCAAGAGTGAGGGAGTGAACATCGTCACCGTGGAGGACCCGGTCGAATACCGGATTCCCGGTATCGTGCAGGTGCAGGTGCAGGAGAAACAGGGGCTCACCTTCGCCGCGGCGCTGCGCTCGATTCTGCGCCAGGACCCGAACGTCGTGCTGGTGGGCGAAATCCGCGACAAGGAGACCGCGCAGATCGCGGTCCAGGCCTCCCTCACCGGCCACCTCGTGCTGTCCACCCTGCACACCAACGACGCCGCCAACGCCATCACCCGGCTGGTGGATATCGGGGTCGAAGCCTACAAGATCGCCGCCGCGCTGCGCGGCGTGGTGGCCCAGCGTCTGATGCGGAAGTTGTGTAATACCTGCAAAGAAGTCTCGGTCGAGGCGCCTCCCGAGAAGTTGAAGCGGTGGATCCCGCACGGCATCCCTCTGTACCGCGCCGCCGGGTGTCCCGACTGCGCCATGACCGGATACCTGGGCCGCTTCGCCATTCTCGAGGTGCTCACGATCACGCCCGAGGTCGAGCGCCGTATCGCCGCCGGGGAAACCGCCGACCGGATCGCCGATGCCGCGCGCCGAGCCGGGATGCCCTTGCTGTGGAACAGCGGCATCAACCACGTGCTGCGGGGCGAATCGACGGTTGAGGACCTGATGCGCGTGGTGGACGTGCCGCCCGATGAGGATCGCGCGCCGGCCCCGCCCGCGCCCCCTCAGGAGCCTGGGCGCAAAGGCGGCGCGGCGGCGACCGCGGGGTCCACCCGGTCGACCCCCGCGGCGGGCACGGCTCCGGCTCCCGAATCAGTGGGGGCTGGGTTCGAGCTGCTCGACGACTCGGGGGTGAAGTCGAGGGCCGGCCCGCGCGGCCCGGGGCGCAAAGTGCTGCTGGTGGACGACGAGGACAGCCTGCGCAAAGTGCTCAAGGACCTGCTCGAACGCGACGGGTACGAGGTATCGGAGGCGCGCGACGGCGTGCAAGCCCTGGATCAGGTGGACCGGGTGGGTCCCGATATCGTCGTGCTCGACCTCAATCTCCCGGCGCTCGACGGGTACGGCGTCCTGTCTCAGCTGCGTTCGCGGCCCGCGACGGCCGGCATCCCGGTCATCGTGCTCACCGCCAAGGGTGACGAAGACAACGAAGTGCGCGTCTTCGAGCTCGGCGCCGACGACTTCCTCCAGAAGCCATTCCGCGCGCGCGCCCTCTCCGCCCGCCTCGAGGCGGTCCTGGGTCGGCGCCGTCCAGCCCCTTGACGGCGATTCGCGTCTGCTTCGTCGACACCCTCGTGCTGCGTGGTGCGGGGGAGGAGTTCGAAGTGCTCGTGTTGCGCCGCGCGCCGGGCGGGCGCAATCCGGGGTCGTGGGAAACCGTTCATGGCACGATCGAGCCGGGGGAAACGCCGGTGCAGGCGTCGCTGCGCGAGCTGCGCGAAGAGACGGGGTTGATTCCCGAACGCTTCTACAACCTGAGCCGCATCGAAGGGTTCTACCAGCACCGGACCGACGAGCTGGCGATCATTCCGGCGTTCGCGGCGTTCGTCGCGGTCGACGCCGCGCCCCGGCTCTCCGTCGAGCACGACGCGTTCGTGTGGCTCGCGCCGGCCGACGCCGCCCGTCGGTTCGCCTGGCCCCGCGAGCGGAGAGCGCTCGACGACGTTTTGTCAATAGTGGGGGCGGGGGGTGGGGGGTTGCTGGACGACGTGCTGCGGGTATCCTAGCGACGTCCTCCACGCGGTGTGACATGGTGCCGTCCACGGTGAGAATCCTTTCCGGCGCGCCGACCGGCGCGTCGTTCGGCGTGTGAACCCCTTTTATCACCGCATCTACCGCATCGTCCACCACATTCCCAAAGGACGGGTCGCGACCTACGGCATCGTGGCCCGGCTCGCCGGCCGCCCCGGAGCGGCCCGCACCGTTGGGTGGGCGCTCTCAGCGCTTCCGGAGGACAGCGACCTTCCGTGGTGGCGGGTGATCAACGCGGCGGGGCGCATCTCGCTGGCCGGGGAGCACAGTGCGGTGCTACAGCGGGCGCTGCTGCTGCGCGAGGGGGTGAAGTTCGCGCCGGGGGGCGCGGTGAATCTGGGGACCTTCGGGTGGCCGGCGGAAGCTTACGAAACCGCACCCGCGGCCCATAGCCGCGCCGCTTCCTCGCGGAGATCCCGCAGGTTGAAGGGCTTCCGCACGTAACGCAGGCCGAGGCGCTCCAGCGCCTCGTCGGTCGCGGGCCGCACGTCCCCGGTCGCCACCAGCGTGCGGCCGCGCAGGTCCGGGTGCCGCGACACCAGTTCCTCGACGAACAGCTTTCCCTGCGCGCTGACCTGACCGTCCGCCAAAATCAGATCGTACCCGTGGCCGTCGGTGAGCTCGAGCGCGTGCTCCGGGTTGCGCGCTACCTCGACGGTATGGCCCTCTCGCCCGAACAGCGCCTGGACCAGCCGCCGCACTGCCGGATCGTCGTCCACCAGCAGGATCGCGCGTTTGGCGAAGGAGGGGGGCAAGAGCGTCGCCGGCTCGGCCGCCGGCGCAGCGGGAGCGGGGCGGGGGGCCGGCGCCTGCGGGAGATCGATACGGAATGAGGCTCCGCCACCGGGCGCGCGCTCGTAGCTGATGTGCCCGCC
>JBGPIW010000212.1:0-5066 GCA_041485045.1 Gemmatimonadota bacterium
CGCGTCGATCGGGTTCAAGTTCCGCACCAAACGGGGGATTCACATCGTCACGAACGCCCTCGTGCCGTTGCGCGAAGCGGGACTGCAGCCCCGTGTGACGTGGACCGGGGGATTGGAATACACGTTCTGAGTTGATTGGGAGCGAGACCAGTTTCCAGCGCGCCCGGCCGTCACGGCCGGGCGCGCTGTCTTCAATGCATGGCTGTGATAACCCACCCCGCGCTGCGGCGTGACAGCTGCATCAACACCTCCGTGCGCGTGCGATCCGGCGCGTGGTTGTCCGCGCGTTTGAACGTGAGGGTCATGGCGACACGCGCATCCGCCGTTTCGCCGCTGGGAGCGATCCGGACCGCCTGCCACGACGCGTGGACCTCCTCGGCGCCGCGGAAGAACTGCCGAAGATTGTCGGCCAGCGCCGGCGGGATGTCCGGGAACACCCGCAACACCGCGGTGATGTCCCGATTCTCGAGCGCCTGCATGTACGCGCCGATCGACGCGCGAATCGCCGGCTCGGGGTCGACCACCGCGGGTGGTGGCGGCGCCACTGGCGGCGCCGGCTTCGGCGCGGTGTCGGGTGGCGGTGCCCGACGCTGGGCGGCGATCCGGATCGCCGACGCCGTGCTCTCGGCTGTCGCAAACAGGGTGGCGGCGCGTCGCAGGTGGGCGAACGCCTCCGCCCGGCGACCGGTCCGCCGCAGATCGGACGCCTGCTGCAGCTCGGCGTCCCCCGCAGCCAGGTGGGCCGGGTCCGACTCGCCGGCCCCGGCATCCACGGCGAGGCCGCGGGCCGAGCGAGCGGTTGCGAGGGCAGTGGCGACGGCCGACTCGCTACTGTCGCGCGACACCGCGACCGGGAGCCCCGGCGCACGTTTGGTCGAGTCCGCCGGCCGCAGCGTCCCAGTGGTGTCGGCCGGCGGGGACGGATTGGCGGGAGCCGTGACCACTGCCTGGGTATCGGTGCCGCGCACACCGATCCGTGAGCTATCGGGCGCTCCCGTCACCGGCGGGGTCTGGGCTCTGAAGGGATGGAATACCAACATCACGCCCGCAACGGCCGCCAGCACCAGGCCGCCGCCGACCAGCACAAATCGTCGCGCCGATGACCGGGCGGCGACCACGGTGATCACCGCCGTGGCGCTCGTGTTCTCGCTCGATGCGGTGATCGTGACGCTCCCCGGAGCGATCGCAGTCACGAGGCCGTTGGGCGCCACGCGGGCGACGTCGGGATTGGTCGAAGCCCAGCTCATGCGCCGGCTGCCGAGCGTTTGCCCGCGTCGCGAGCGCGCGGTCGAGTGGAGTTGCACCGCATCGCCGACCTCGAGCGTCACCCGGGCGGGGGCGATCAAGAGGGACGCGATCGACGGGCGGCCGCCGCTCGACCCGATGCCGCGCCCGGCGACCGAGGGACTGATCGGCGTGCTGAACTGCTCCAGCAGCCGCATGCTCTCGCCCTTCGCGGCAAGCGTGATCATCTGGGTGCGGATCGGGTCGTCTGGCGCGAGCGGCGCGCTGCCCGCGGCGGCGGTGGCCGCTTCCATGCTCGGGAAGCGCTGGGCTGCGTCCTTCGCGAGCATCCGCATCACGGCGTCGGCGAGTGACGGTGGGCAGTCGGTGCGCGCCAGCGCGACGAGCGGCGGTGGCTCGTTGAAGTGGGCGTACATCACCGCCATCACCGATTCGGCCACGAACGGGAGCTTCCCCGACAACATTTCGTAGGCGACGACGCCCAGGGAGTACTGGTCGGAGGCGCCGGTGAGCTCCTTCGCCGCGCATTGCTCAGGGCTCATGTACGACGGTGTGCCTACCGTGGCCCCGGTGACCGTCAGCCCCTGGGTCTCGGAGACCTTCGCGATGCCGAAGTCGGTGACGACGGCCCAGCCGTCGGCGTCGATCATCACGTTCGCCGGCTTGACGTCGCGATGAATCACGCCGCGACGATGGGCGTAGCCCAACGCAGAGCCGACCTGCTGGAGGATCGTCTGGACCATGGGGATCGGCAGCGGTCCCACTTCGCGGATGATCGAGTCGAGCGAGCGGCCGCCGATGAACTTCATCACGAAGTACAACAGGTCTCCGTGCTCCCGGACCGCGTAAATCGGAATGATATGCGGGTGGCTGAGCTGCCCCGCGGTGCGCGCCTCCCGTTTGAACCGCTCGGCCGTGCCTTCCCCCGCCATCAGGGTCGGCGACATCACCTTGATCGCCACCTTTCGGTCGAGCGCGATGTCGTGGGCGAGGTACACCGTGGCCATACCCCCGCGGCCCAACTCCCCCAGCACCTCGTATTCCCCGAGCGTCGCCTCGCGCAGCGCCTCCAACAGGACGTCCGCCCGCATCGCGGCGACGGGGGAATGCACGTTGAGCGTCGTGACGTTCCCCTGCGGCGAAGAGATGTCCAGCCCGCAGCTGGCGCAGAAATGCGCTCCAGGTGCGATGACCGCGCCGCAGCGGGTGCAGGTGACGGGAGGATTCGTGGACACAGTGGTAATGATCGAGAACAACAATATATCCCCGCTGGCGGATCCCTATGCCGGTTCGTAGCTTCGCTGCAACACTCCCGGAGCGCGTACCCGGATGGGGACATGGCTGCAGCAAGAAGCCGGCCTGAGTCCGGTATGGCAGGACCGCCTGCTCGCCACCCTGCTCATCGTCGGCGGGCTCTGGCTGGCCCAGCGGGTCGTCCTGGCCCTGGCCTACCGCCGCGCCCACGATCCCTGGGTTCGCTACCGCTGGCGCAAGACGATCTCCTACATCGCGCTGTTGGTCGGCCTGGTGCTCATCGGTCGCATCTGGGTCGAGCGCGTCGGTTCGATGGCCACCTTTCTCGGCCTCTTCTCGGCGGGCCTGGCCATCGCGCTCAAGGACATCGTGGCGAACCTAGCAGGGTGGGGGTTCATCGTCTGGAGCCGGCCGTTCGACATCGGCGACCGCGTGCAGATCGGCTCGCACGCGGGCGACGTCATCGACCTCCACCTGTTTCAGTTCACCATCAACGAGATCGGCAACTGGGTGGACGCCGATCAGAGCACGGGCCGGATCATCCACGTGCCCAACGGGCGCGTGCTGTCGGAACCGGTCGCCAACTACGACAAGGGCTTCCGCTACATCTGGAGCGAAATCCCCGTCACCGTCACCTTCGAAAGCGATTGGAAGAAAGCCAAGGAGATCCTGGAAGCGATTGCGGTGCGGCACGCCGAACAGCTGACCGAGCAGATCGAGAAAGAGCTGCTGGAAGCCTCACGCCGCTACCTGATCGCCTACACCAAGCTCACCCCGATCGTCTATGTCCGCGTCGCCGATCACGGCATCCGCCTCACCGTGCGCTACCTCATCCGGTCGCGTTTCCGCCGCGGCAGCGAGAACGCCATCTGGCAGGATGTGCTCGACGCGTTCGACGCCGTGCCCGATATCGAGTTCGCATACCCCACGACGCGACAGGTGGTTCGGGACAGATCCTGAGCTGTCATTTCCTGACATCGGCAGGCAGGGTCGTCGACACGTCGTAGTGCTGGACCGTGGGGTCGAGCGCCAGGAGGAAGTCCCGGTCCTCCGGGTAGTAATGAGCGCGCTCCACGTCGTCCCCCGCGAATCCGCGAATTGCGTCCATCGATTCCCACAGCGAGATGAAGACGAACTCGGCCCGGTCGGCGGCGTCGTGGCGGAGCACGAGCACGCCCCGGTTGCCCGGAGTCGCCCGGCAGTCCCGGGTGCCCGTCCGATCGAGATACGCGGCGTAGGCATCACCCTGGCCAGCTCGGACGGCGCCGCGCCACAACCGGGCGATCACGCGTCCTCCAGCCGGCTCAGCACGCCCGCGGTGTCGAGCACCGTGGCGAATTCGCCGTGCAGGTCCGCGAGGGCCACGTCGTGCAACAACTGCGCGTCCCATACTCGGCCGTCAGGACCGGTGTTGTCGAAGGTCGCGGTGGCATCGGAGACGACGTAGGTCTCGAAACCGAGATTCCCCGCCATCCGGGCCGTCGTGGAAACGCAGAAGTTGGTTTGCAGGCCCGTCAGGATCAGCACCTGGCGTCCTGCCGCCCGGAGGTCCGCTTCCAGCGTCGTGCCGATAAAAGCGCTGTTGACCGATTTCTGCACCACCGGCTCTCCGGGGTTGGGACGCACCTCGGGCTTGATCTCCACGCCTTCCTGCCCGGGCGCGAGCGGCGAATCCTTGAGTCGGGACAGGTGCTGGACGTACACCACGGGGCGCCCGGTACGCCGCCAGGCCTCCAGCAGCCGCGCGATGTTCGTCTCCAGGTCGCGGTTATTGCGGTGCAGGCTCTCGTTGTACCGGTCGAAGCCACGTTGCACATCCACGACCAGCAGCACGGCGTTCTGGGCGAGCGTGCTCATGCCGGCTCCAGCGTGACGGCTTGCGCGGGACGGCCCGCGTGCACAGCGGCGCCGATCTCCGCGACGGTCCGGACCAGCAGGTCGAAGTCCTCTCGCCGGCTGCGTTGATTGGTGTTGGCGACGCGGATCGCGAACCGGCCATCGAGCACCGTGTGGGAGGGGAGGGCGACGCCGCTTTCCTGCAGCCGCCAGAGGATCTCCTGGTTCAGCGCATTGAGGGCGGCGGTATCGAGACCCGGCGCCACGTAGCGGAAGCAGCAGATGTTGAGCGGGACCGGGGCGAGGAGCTCGAGTTGGGGATGCGCCTCGATCAGGGCTGCGAGGTAGCGCACGTGTTCGACGTTCTGCTGGATCAGCCGGCCGATGAGGTCGACCCCATGAGTCTGGAACGCCATCCACACCTTGAGGGCGCGGAAGCCGCGCGACAACTGGATACCGAGGTCGGCGAACAGGACGCCCCCGGCCGCCGGTCCGCGCGGAGTAGCCCCGAGATAGCTCGGCGCAACGGCGAACGTGTCGCGATGCGCCTCCGGATGACGCACCAGCGTGCACCCGACCTCGAACGGGAGGTATCCCCACTTGTGGAGATCGAAGGAGACGGAATCGGCCGACTCGAGGCCCGCGACGATCCCGCTCAGGTCGGGAGCGAGTCGGACCAGCGCGCCGAACGCGCCGTCCACGTGGAGCCACAGATCTTGCTCGCGGCACAA
>JBGPIW010000213.1:0-5065 GCA_041485045.1 Gemmatimonadota bacterium
AGCCGAAGCTGGGCCGGGGTCGGACGGCCCGGGCGTCACGGTCATGACCTACAACGTCTATTACGGGACGGACCCGACGCCGCTGCTCACGGCGCCGCTCGATCAGGTCCCCTTCGTGGCTGCGGGGGTGTGGGCCACCGTGCAGCAAACCAACTTCCCGGCGCGGGCGGGAGTGCTGGCGGGGCTGATCGCGAGCCGCCGGCCCCACCTGGTCGGACTGCAGGAGGCGGCCGTCTATCGGCTGCAGCACCCGGGCGATGCCGCCTTCGGCGGTGCGACCCCGGCGACCGTGGTCGTGTACGACTTTCTGACCCTGTTGGTCGATTCGCTCGCGGCACGCGGGCTGCACTACGTCGTCGCCGCGGCGGACTCCACCACCGACGTCGAGCTTCCGGCGTTCACCGGCCTGGACGCGGCAGGAAACCCCACGTTCGATGACGTACGCCTGACTGATCGCGACGCCGTGCTCGCGCGAGCCGACGTGCACATCGCCAACCCGCAGCACGGGAAGTACCAGGCCTATATCCCCGTCAGCTTCGGTCCCGTGCAGACCGGCGTGTTCGAAGGATGGGCGTCGGTGGATGCGACGGTCCGGGGCCGGACGTTCCGGTTCGTCGCGACGCACCTGGAAGCGCAGCTCGCCGTGCCGGTGCAGGTGGGGCAGGCGCAGGAGCTGCTGGCGTTGCTGCAGTCTGAAACCCGGCCCACGATCCTGGTCGGCGACTTCAATTCCGACGTGCTGGGGAATGTCCCTGGGGCGGCGACCCCGTCGTATGGCCTGGTTACCGGAGCGGGGTTCGGGGACAGTTGGTTGCAGCCGCACCAGCAGGATCCGGGTCCCACCTGCTGCGAGACGGTGGATCTCCTCAATCCGACGCCGGCGCTCAACCAGCGGATCGATTTCATCTTCACCCGGAATCTGGCCCCGCTCGCCATCCCGCTGCATCGCGATGTCCTGGGCGGCCACCCGGCGGACCGCACGCCCGGAGGCCTGTGGCCCTCCGATCACGCCGGCGTTGTCACGACATTCTTGCTCCCGCCCATCGGACGGGACGGCGCGGTTGCCGAGTGATCGCGGACCGGGCGCGCAGTGGGCGCCCGCGACCGGAACTGGTGCCGGCGGCCCGCCGGGCTACATTGGCGGGACCGCCGGCCATGGCCTCGTTCTTCGAGCAGTTCCGCGACCTCCTCGCTCCCCGGTTCCGGCTGGATCGCGGGGCGGGAACCGGTTTCCTCGGATGATCGAGGTCGAGCTGCTCGGCCCGGTTCGCATCAGCGTCAACGGCGCTGCTCCGCCGCCGGAGCTGTTGTGGCGCAAGAACCTCGCCTTACTCATGTACCTGGCGTGCTCCCCCAAACGGAGCCGCACCCGCGATCACCTCATCGGCCTGCTGTGGCCCGACAAGCTCGATGCCGCCTCACGGCGATCCCTGACCGTGGCCCTCTCCACAATCCGGCAGGTGATCGGCGACCACTGCCTGGAAACGATCGCGGACCAAGTCCGGCTCGAGGCCGGCGCCGTGCGGCTCGACACCGATCAGTTCGCGCTACTGGTGGCCGCCGGGGATTGGCGGGCTGCCGCCGCCATGGTCTCCGGAGCATTCGCAGAGGGGATGGCCGTGCCGGGCGCGACGGGATTCGAAGAGTGGTTGAGCAGCGAGCGGCGCGTGTGGAGCGGCCGGGCGGTCGATGTGTTGCTCCGCCTCGCGCAGGCGGACTTGGACAGTGGCGCGCAAGGCTCGGCGGTGGGCGTGGCGCGACGCGCCGTGGCGATCGCGCCCTGCGGTGATGCCGCGGTCATGATGCTGATGCGGGCGCTGGCGCTGGGCGGGGATCATGCCGCGGCGCTTCAGGAATACGACGAATTCGCGACGCGACTCAGCGCCGAGGTCGGCACCCAGCCGAGTGCCGCCTGCGCCGCGTTGGCCGATCGAGTTCGGCGGACGCCGGGCGTGGCCGGACCGCGGGGACGGGAATCGCCTTTCGCGCGGCGCGCACCACTCGTCGGCCGGGGCTTGGAGCTGGAGCGATTGCTCGAGGGTTGGCGACGCGGACGGGACGCCGGGCAGGCCGTCGCGACACTCCTCGTCGGCGACGCCGGGGTGGGGAAGACGCGGCTCGCCGAAGAGCTCACCGCCCGCATGCGCTTCGAGGGAGCCGCCACGACGGTGATCCGCGCTGTCGAGGGCGACCGCATCACTCCCTGGAGCGGTGTCCTCGGTCTCGCGCGCGGCGGGTTGCTCGAGGCGGGGGGCGTGCCCGGCGCTGCGCCCGGTGCGCTAGCGTGGTTCGCGGAGCGGATTTCCGACTGGGCGGACCGCTTCGCTGCGGCCCGCCGAACGACCGTCGACGCTTCCCCGGTCCAGGCCCTGAGCGAGGTGCTGAGCTCCGCATTGGCGGTACAGCCGGTGGCGCTGGTGGTGGACGACGTGGAGCAGCTCGATCGGGATTCGTTGCTGGGACTCGGGGCGGTCCTGCGCGACTTGATCGACCGCCCACTCTATCTCCTCTGCACCTCGACGGACGCCACGGCACGGCCTGAGCTCGATGAGCTGCGCGCCCGCGTCGGTCGCGATGTACCGGGTGGCATCGTTCGGCTGACGGCGCTGGTCAGCGCCGACATCAAGACGCTGGCGCACTGGGCCGTCCCGGATTACGGCGACGCCGAGCTGGAGCGCCTCACGCGGCGAGTGAGCACCGATTCCGCCGGCTTACCGCTGCTCGTGGTGGAGCTGCTGAGTGCCGTCGCTGCAGGTCTCGATCTCGGCAAAGTCCGGGGCGCCTGGCCGGAGGCCTTCCGGACGCTCGATCAAACCCTGCCGGGCGACCTCCCGGAAGCGGTGGTCGGCGCCATCCGGGTGGGTTTCCGGCGCCTCAGTCCGGCGGCACAGCACCACCTCCAGGCGCTGGCCGTCCTCGAGGGGCCCGTCACCGCCGTGCGGCTCGAGCGCGCTACCGGTCTCGGGACCGCTGCTGTGACCGGCGCGCTCGATGAGCTCGAGTGGAACCGCTGGATCGTCGCCGACGGACGAGGCTATGCGTTCGCCGCCCGCATCGTGCGGGAGGTCGTCAAGCAGGATCTCGTACTGCCGGGACAGCGGCTGCGTATGGTGGAGGCCGCAGGTCCCGCCTGACGGGCGATGTCGCCCGGCTCACCTCGTGTTCGGCCGGTTCTCCCATACCACGTTGATGATGACCCACCGGCCGTTCCATTTGATTTCCTCGAGGTAGTCCACCCACCCGGTGGCGTCGATCTTCACCACGGCCGCGTTCCCAAAGATGTCCAGGATCCTGATGTCTTCGCGCCGTTCCGCCGGAGGGATCGCCGGGTGACGCCCGGTGCCCTGGACCAGCTCGAGGGCTGTCAGGTCCACCAAATGGCTGCGTCCGGCCGAATCGCTGTAGACGAGTCGCTTGGCCAGATGTGGGTGGAGCGCGCGCTCCATGCGCGGCGCGTCGGCGGAATACCAGCCGTCGATGTAGTCGAGGGCGGTCGCCCGGATCCCGGCGCTATCAGAGGCAGTTTGTCCGCGCGCGAGCGGCGCGAGTGCGCACGTCAGGCCGAACGCCAGCAGTGTCGCCTTCACGGGTCGTCTCCGAAGATAGTGAGGAGGCAAGGTGCCGCCCCGAGGTCGAGAGAGACAACCTTCGCGCCACCGGCGTACCCCTTCATGGGACGAAGGCGGACGGAAGCGGGATGAATGGGACGACGGGAGCGTCGCGCGACACCACGCCGTTGTCGGCCGTGACCGCTCAGTCCAGATTGAGCCATGGAATTCGTCCGCGGCCGCACCGCGCGCATCATACTCGTCTGGCTCGGCGTGGGGGTGTTCTTCAGCGCCCAGAATGTGCTGGTGCGCGTGTCGCGCGGCGGGACGTTCGATTGGCAGTGGGATGTCTTTCACGAATTCGTCTACTCATTGACTTGGGCCGCTTGCACTTTCCCCGTGCTCGCGGCGGCCCGCCGCTGGCGGCTCGAGCCCGGAGTCGGCCGCGGTGTCGTGCTGCGCCATCTGGGCGTGATGCTCGGGTTGGCGCCGGCACAGATCACGACGACCTACGTGCTCCATTACGTGATCCTGGCCGCCGCCGGTGCTCCCCCGGCGCCCGGGCTCGGGCCGTGGCTGGCGGGACTCGGGCCGGGGATCGTGTGGGGCACGTTCACGGGCTTCCTCTACTACTGGCTCATTCTGGGCGTACACACCGCGTTCGTCTACCCGAAGATGTACCACGCCGAGCGCACGGCCGCGGCCGAGCTCGCGACGCGGGCCGCCCAGCTCGAAGGCCGCCTCGCTCACGCCCAGCTGGATGCCCTGCGCCTGCAGCTCCAACCGCACTTTCTCTTCAACACGCTCAACGGCATCGCAGCACTCGCCGGCGCGGACCCTGCGCGTGCCCAGCGCATGCTGGCCCGGCTGGGTGATCTCTTGCGGCAGACGCTGGAGGACGACGGCGCGGCCGAAGTATCGATCGAGCGCGAGCTGGCGCTGCTCGCACCCTATCTCGACATCCAACGGATGCGGTTCGGGGACCGGATGCGCTTCCACGAAGCCGTCGCGCCGGAAACGCGGACCGCGCTCGTGCCGGCGTTGATGCTCCAGCCGTTGGTCGAGAACGCCGTGCAGCACGGCGTGAGCCGCCGCCCTGAGGGCGCGACAATCGTGCTGCGCGTCGAGCGGAGTGGCGACCGGCTCGGCGTCGAAGTTCAAGACGACGGCCCGGGGCCCTCGCCCGGGGCCCCCGCCACCGGCATCGGCCTGGCCAACACCCGGGCCCGGCTGGCGCAGCTGTACCCGGGTGCGCATCGCGTCGAGCTGCGCGCCGTAGCGGCGGGTGGCGCGCTCGTGCGGGTCGACATTCCATTTCGGACCACGCGTTGATGCGCGTCGTCATCGTGGACGACGAGCCGCTCGGGCGGCTCGCCGTGCGGCAGCAGCTCGAGGGGCTCCCCGGGGCCGAGATCGTCGCCGAGTGCGGCGACGGAGCGTCGGCCGTCGAGGCGATCGTGCGGGAGGCGCCCGACGTGGTGTTCCTCGACGTGCAGATGCCCGGACTGTCCGGCTTC
>JBGPIW010000214.1:0-5063 GCA_041485045.1 Gemmatimonadota bacterium
GCGCGCGAGCTGCATGATCTTCCGGATCGGGAAGATCTGCCCTGTCAGGTTCGTGATGTGGCAGACGTGGATCACCTTGGTGCGCGGCGTGATCGCCTCTTCGAAGCGGCGCGCCAGATCGTCCTGGGACGGCGGTGGCACCGGGAAGGGGAACTGCTTCAGCACGATGCCGTCGCGCCGCTCGCGCTGCTTCCACGTCGTGATCATGCGCGGGTAGTCCTGCGTCGTGGTCAGCACCTCGTCGCCGCGCTGCAGGGAGATCCCGAGCTGGACGTTCTCCAGCGCCTCGGACGCGCCGCGGGTGATCGCCATCTCCTCGGGATCGCAGCCGAAGTCGGCCGCGAGCCGCCGCCGCACGCTCTCGATCTCCGGCTCCAGCCATTGCCACATCGTCACGACCGGCGCCGTGTTGGAGATGGCGAGGTAGCGCTCCATCGCCTCCTGCACGATGCGGGGCGAGGGGGAGACCCCGCCGTTGTTCAGGTTGATGAGCGTGCGGTCCAGCGTGAACGCGTTCTGGATCTCGCGCCAAAAGTCTTCGTCATCCGCGACGGCGGCCGGCGGCCGCCCCGCGACGGCGCCGACCGTCCGGGCGATACGTGTCAGGGCGTCGTTCGTGAGCGCGGGAACCGTGGGCACGGCCGCGGAAGCCGAGACCAGGGAACCGAGGAAGCGGCGGCGAGACGTCACGGCTGGGGGTCCTGTGGCAGGAGACGCCTTGGATTTACCGCAAACCCCCCCGCCGGGCCAGGGCCCGACGGGGGCGGGCGTGTCCTACAGGTTCTCGAGCGGGTTGAGCAGATCCTCGATGAAGTCGAGCGTCTCCGCCACCGCCTGGCGCAGGTGATCGAGCGCCACCAGCACGTCGTGCTGCGCTCCGGCGTCCGTGATGACCGTGTGGTCCTTGTCGAAGAAGGTCACGCCGCTGCCGTTCCCCTCGAGCGACGCGAAGAGCTGGCTGTTCACCCGAATCTCCGCGAACACCGTGTCGACCACGCCGTTCATGGTCACGATCGTGCCGTCGAGCCGCAACGATTCGCCCAGCCGTGTGAGCGTGTACGTCACGTCCACACGGTCGGTGCCGCTCGAGCTGGTCAGGTTAACGTCGAGCAGGATCGAAATGGCCGGATTGTTGAGCGCGAACGCCGCGTCCAACGTGACGGACGTGAACGTCAGCGTCGCGTGCACCGTGAAGGTCAGCGTCTTGTTCGCGCTGCCGCCGAGGCCGTTCGTGACGAAGCCGGTGACCGCGACGGTGAGCGAGACGGGACCCGGCGTGAGTGTCGCGAGGTAGTCGAGGAAGGTGGTGTTGAGCTCGTCCTGCACCACGATATGCAGTTTGGCCGCGAGCGCGGTGCTTTCGTCGTGCAGCAGGGCCACGCCCACCTGGTTGAGCGGATACACGATGGCGCCGGTGATCGGGCTGACCGCGTACAATACGAACTCGACGCCGTCCGCCGGTCCGCCGGTCGTCACCGAACGGACGTACGAGGTCGAGGCCGAGTCCCAGGTATAGATCGAGCCGTATAGCGTGTCCGGGATCACCGGTCCCTGCGGGCTCGCGGGCGACGCGGTGACCAGGCGGCGCAGGTCGCTGAGATGCGCCGCGGCGGCGACCTCGGGCATCGTGCCCGGAGGCAGGGGCTGCGGCCGCGTCGCCGTCGCGATGCTGCCGGCACGGGCCAGCGCGGCCACGGGACTGATGAAGGCGCCCAAGGAGCCGAAGCTCGTCACGACCGGCGCGTGGAACGCGCTGTCCAGCGAGCTGAGCGCCGCGGAGGTCGCGACGGGATCGGCGAGCCCGGGTCCGGTCGTGCCGCTATCGTTGCAGGCGGCCGCGAGTGCGATTCCCAAGACGGCGAACGCCCGCAGGGGGCGAGACAGGGGCATGACGAACCTCCGGATCGGTGCTGGACGGCAGGAGCGCGGAAAAACTACTCTCCCAAGTATCGGCATTGCGGCCCGTCGCCGACAGTGACGCGGCGCACGGGGGACCAACCGGTGTCGCGGCTTGGTGTTGCGCGACGTCAGGCGATCAGGCCGCCCCCCAGGACACGGGACTCCTCGTCGTACAAGACACCCGACTGTCCCGGGGTGATGGCCCGCACCGGCTCGGCGAGCCGCAGCGCGATCTCGTCCCTCCCGAGCGCGTCGACCGTCCCACGCACTGCCCGCGCCCGATAGCGGCATTGCACCAGCACCGGGTCGCCGCTGGAGAGCGGATCGGCGAGCCAGTTGAGGTCCGTGAGCGTCACCGCATGACCGAACAGCGCGGCACCGGGACCGATGACGACCTCGCGCGTCTCCGGCCGGATGTCCACGACGTACATCGGCTCGGCGAACCCGCCGGGGAGGCCGCGCCGCTGGCCGACGGTATAGCGGGCGAATCCCGCGTGCTCGCCCACCACGGCGCCTTCCACCGTGACCAGCGGGCCGGGGGCCAACGCGGGCGCGTCCGCCGGGAGGCGACGCTCGAGCACGGCCACGTAATCCCCGTCGGGGACGAAGCAGATCTCCACCGACTCGCGCTTGTCGGCGGTCACGAGCCCGAGCCGGCGCGCCACGGCGCGCGTCTCGCGCTTGGTGCGGGTGCCCACCGGCGTGAGCATGCGGGGCAGCACGGCGCGGTCGATCCCCCAGAGAAAATAGGACTGGTCTTTCTCCGGATCCCGGCCGCGATACAGCGCGCCGCCCTCCGCCACCGCGTAGTGGCCGGTCGCGAGGTAGTCGCAGTCCAGCGCGTCGGCGTGGTGCAGCAGGTCGCGAAACTTCGTGAACGAATTGCAGCGCACGCACGGGATCGGAGTGCGCCCCCGCGCGTACTCCTGCACGAAGTCCTCGATCACATCGTGGCCGAAGCGGTCCTCGAGGTTGAGGACGTAGTGCGGGATGCCGAGCCGGTGGGCGACGAGCTTCGCGTCGGTGATCGAATCGAGCGAGCAGCAGGGACGGTCGGGCACGTCGTCGCCGTAACAGAACAGCTTCAGCGTGGCGCCGATAACCTCGTACCCGTCCGCCACGAGGAGCGCGGCGGCGACGGAAGAGTCCACGCCGCCGGACATGGCTACGAGCACCCGCCCGTTCATCGGTGTAGCACGGCGGAAAGGGACCTCACCTTTTCGACGATCCTGGGCAGCGCCGCCGCCAGCGCCTCCACGTCCGCGCTCGTGCTCGTCCGTCCGAACGAAAAGCGCAGCGCCGCGACCCCCAGCTCGCGCGGCACGCCCATCGCCGTCAACACGTGGGACGGCTCCACCGATCCCGTACTGCACGCCGACCCCGCCGAGCACGCGATGCCGGCCAGGTCGAGGTGCATCAGCATCGCCTCCGAGTCGGTGCCCGGGATCGACACGTTCACCACGTGCGGCGCCCGCTTCCCGTCTCGGCCGTTGATGCGGGCGTCGGGGACGAGCGTCGCGAGCCGGCCTTCGAGATCGTCCCGCACCGCCCCGAGCCGGGGTGCCAGGTCCTGCTGCTCCGCCGCTGCCAGCTCCACCGCCCGGCCCAGCGCGATGATCCCCGGGACGTTCTCCGTCCCGGGCCGCAGGCCGAACTGTTGGCCGCCGCCGTGGATGATCGCCTCAATCGCCCGGCGATCGCGCACGACCAGGGCGCCGATGCCCTTGGGGGCGCCGATCTTGTGGCCGGAGATGGTGATCAGGGTGCAGGGGACGTCGCGCACGGACACGGGGATCTTGCCAAACGCCTGGACGGCGTCGGTGTGGAAGGTGACGCCCGCCGCGCGACATCGCTCCGCCAGGCGGGCGACCGGCTGGATCGTGCCCACCTCGTTGTTCACCCACATCACGCTCACGATCGCCACGCCGCGCGCCAGCGCCGCGTCGAGCGCCGCCTCGTCCACCACCCCGTCGGCGCCGACGGGCAGCACGATCTCCTCGCCGCCGAGGTGCGCCACCGCATGCGCCGCCGCGAGGATCGCCTTGTGCTCCGTCGCGCACACCGCCACGCGGAACGGGCCGCCCCGCTCGCGAGCCGCGAGTGCGGCGCCGATGACCGCGAGGTTGTCGGCCTCGGTCCCGCCCGAGGTGAAGATCACCTGGTTCGGCTCGGCGCCGAGCGCCTGCGCGACGAGGCGCTTCGCCTCTTCGATGCCGGCGCGCGCCGCGCGGCCGAAGCGGTGGGGTGACGACGGGTTGCCGAACGCCTCGTCTCCGAGGTAGGGGAGCATGGCCTCCCGTACCTCCGGCCGCACCGGGGTGGTCGCCGCGTGATCGAGGTAAGTGATGCGTGCCGACAAGGTCCGAGGAATCTAGAGCTAGAGGCTCGACACGCCAAGCGTCAGCACGTCGTCCACCGCCACCGTTTCGTGCGTGAAGTAGGGTTCCCCGTAGGCCGTCCGGAGCAGCGAGCCGTAATGCGCCGACTGCACGCGAATCAGCTCGTAGAGGTCCTGGCCGGTCGGGAAGATCTCGCCCGCGGCCTTGGCGCCGTCGAACTGCGAGGCGTAGCAGCGGATCGCCGCCAGCTTCGCGGCGAACGTGTCGGAGATGTCCACCACGAACGACGGCTTCACCGGGTCCTCGCGATAGGCGAGGGCGTACAGGACCTTGAACGGGCGATGGGGCTCGAGCCCCGGCGCGGGAGCGTAGCGGGCGAGGCCGGCGAGGTAGCAGGCGTCGCGCGCCAGCTCCGAGGCGATCCGGTGGTCGGGATGGCGGCCGATGGGGTAGGGGAGGATCACGAGGTGCGGCCGCAGCTGGCGGATCAGCTGGACGACCCGCTCGCGCGACGGCTCGTCGTTCGCCAGATGGGCGTCGGGGAGCCCCGCGTTGCTGCGTACCTGGACGCCGAGCGCCCGTGCGGCCGCGTCCGCTTCCGCGGCCCGCACGTCGGCCGAGCCCCGCGTGCCGGACTCCCCCTGCGTCAGGTCCAGAATGCCCACGCGGTGTCCCGCGCGCACCGCCTTCGCGAGCGTGCCGCCACAGGTGAGCTCGGCATCGTCGCGATGGGCGGCGATGGCCAACATGTCCACGATTCCATCATTCATAGCGGAGCGCCTCCACCGGATCGAGCCGCGCCGCCCGCGTCGCCGGCATCACGCC
>JBGPIW010000215.1:0-5048 GCA_041485045.1 Gemmatimonadota bacterium
ACTCGAATGGTCGAGGACGTCGATCGGCCCCAGCGTGAACCGCACGTCGCGCTCCGGGTCGATGTTGTTGAGGGCGACCCACCAGGCTTCCTTGGGATCGCGCACGTTCACGTCTCGGTCCAAAATCACGATCACCTTCGCGAGCGACATCAGGCCCTGGCCCCAGAGACCATTCATCACCTTGTAGGCCTGCCCGGGATACTGCTTGTCGATGCTCACGAACACGAGGTTGTGAAAGATTCCTTCGGCCGGCATGTGGTAGTCGACCACTTCGGGCAGCGTGAGCTTCAGGAGTGGGAGAAAAATCCGCTCGGTGGCGTGGCCGAGCCAGTAGTCTTCCATCGGCGGCCGTCCCACGATGGTGTGCGGCCAGATCGGAGTCGCACGCATCGTCACGGCGGTGATGTGAACCTGCGGGTAGAGGTCGGCGAGCGAATAGAAGCCGGTGTGGTCGCCGAACGGCCCCTCGAGCACCAGCGGGTCGCGCGGGTCCACGTAGCCCTCGAGCACGATCTCCGCCTCGGCCGGGACCTCGAGGTCGCACGTCACCGCCTTGGCCAGGAGCACGGGCTCGCGCCGCAGGAAGCCCGCGAACAGGTATTCGTCGATGGTGGGCGGCAAGGGGGCCGACGCCGCGTAGATACTCGCGGGGTCCCCCCCGAGCGCGATGGCGACGGGCATCGTCTCGCCGCGCTCGGCCATGGCCCGCCAATGGGCCGCGCCGACCTTGTGGCGCTGCCAGTGCATCGCCACGGTGCGGCTGCCCGTCACCTGGATGCGATACATGCCGACGTTCCGCGTTCCGCTCGCGGGATCGCGGGTGATGACCCCCGGCAGGGTGATGTAGGGACCGCCGTCCTGCGGCCAGCAGACCGGCACCGGAAACCGGCCGAGGTCCACGTCGTCCCCGCGAACCACGATCTCCTGGCACGGCGGCCGGGCACCCGTGAGGCGGGGCGGGAACTTCGCCATCTCGGCGAGGCGCGGCAGCAAGGCGAGTTTGGCGAGCAGCCCCTCCGGCACTTTGATATTCAGCATCTCGGCGATCCGCTCGCCGACGTCGTCGAGACGCTCGA
Source organism: Gemmatimonadota bacterium (assembly GCA_041485045.1). Lineage (GTDB taxonomy): Bacteria > Gemmatimonadota > Gemmatimonadetes > Gemmatimonadales > GWC2-71-9 > DASTHG01. The sequence continues at coordinate 1,077 of JBGPIW010000215.1, forward strand.
CGCCCAGGGCGAGGGCCATGCGCCGCTCGGACCCGAAGAGGTTCACCGCGACGGGGTACGGGGATGTCCCCCCACCCACCAGCGTCGGACGCTCGAACAACAACGCCGCGCCGCCGCCCGGCGACTTCATCACGCGATCGGCGATCTCGGTGATTTCGAGCGCGGCGGACACGGGCCGCTCGACGCGCCGCAGGTCGCCCGCGACGTCGATCGCGTCCAGGAAGGCGCGCAGGTTATCGAGTGCCATGGTGGATCGCGCAGACCCCAACGGTCAGGAGCTCGTAGCGGACATCGTGGAAGCCCGCCGCCCCGAGCCGCACAGCCAGCTCGTCGGGACCGGGGAACGCGAGGACCGACTCTGGCAGGTACGTGTAGGCGTCCGTATGTTTCGAGACCGCACGGCCGATGGCCGGCAGCACGCGGCGAAAATACAGGAGGTACGCGGCGCGCAGGGGGGCGAAGCGCGGGGTCGTGAACTCGAGCACCACGAAGCGCGCACCGGGTTTGAGTACGCGGGCCGCCTCCGCGAGTCCCGCATCCAGGTCGGCGAGATTGCGCACGCCGAAACCGACCATCGCGCCGTCGAACGACGCATCGGGAAATGGGAGGGCCATGGCATCGGCCCCCACGGGCATGGCGCGCACCGCTTTCCGGCGGCCCCCGGCGAGCATCGGGACGACGAAATCGGCCCCGATCACCCGGCCGCGGAACCCGGGACGGCCGGCGAGGTCCGCGGCCAGGTCCATGGTGCCGGCGCAGAGGTCCAGATAGGCGCCCTCGGGACTGGCCTCCCAGCCGAGACGCGCCACCGCGGTCCGCCGCCACCGGCGGTCCACGTTGAAGCTGAGGAGATGGTTGAGGAAGTCGTATCGCGGCGCGATCGCGGTGAACATGGCACGGACGTAGGATCGCTTGGCTTGGCCGACGGCGGGCGAGTGCACATCGGACGGAAGGGGCGCCGCCATAGGCGCGAAAGATAGGCCGGGCAACCTTGCCGGCGCCAGCGACCAGCAGGTGGTGGAGTGGGCGAAGGACGGGCACGAGCCGGCGTTTCGCGAGCTGGTCCGGCGCTACGAACGCCCCGTGTTTTCGCTCGTCTATCGCATGGTGCGCGACCGAGCGCTCGCCGAGGATCTGACGCAAGAGACGTTCATCAAAGTGCTGAACGGCATCCGCTCCTACCGGCCCGAATTCAAATTCTCGTCCTGGATTTTCAAGATCGCCAACAACGCCGCGATCGATCACCTGCGCCGTCGCGAGCTGGATACGCTCTCGCTCGACGGCTCCCCCCACGCGCAAACGCCCGAGGAGATGCAGGCGACGTCGCTGCAGCTCGGCAGCGGCCGGGAGTCACCGCTCGACGAGGTGGCCGCGCGCGAGCTGGGCAGTCACATCGAGCGCGCGATCGCCCGGCTGCGCCCCGAATACCGGGCGTGCATCCTGCTGCGACACGTCGAAGGTCACAGCTATGAGGAAATCGCCCAGATGCTCGATCTGCCGCTCGGTACCGTGAAGACCTACATCCACCGGGGCCGTAACGAGTTACGTGTCTACCTCGAAGGAGTGCATGAATGAAACCGGTGTCAAAGCTGCGCCGTAGGGCGGGCCATGGCTGAGCGTTCTCACAATCCGCACCTCACCCCCGACGAGATCGAGCTGTGGGCCCTGGGGCTCCTCGGCACCGCGCGGGTCATGCACCTCGCCGATTGCGCCGAGTGCCTGACGACCGCGGAGCGCGAGCGCAAGCTACTGCGTGAACTCGCGCATCTGCCGCGCTTCGGTCCCGAGTTCGGCTTCGCCGAGCGGGTGATGGCCCACGTGCGGATCCCGACCCCGTCGGGCGACTTCGGGCGCTGACGCAGCGCAAGAAACAGCTCTCGCGGGCGGCGGGCGGTCGATAGCGACCATCCGCCGCCCGTTTCTCATCGGCCCGCTCCGTCCCCCGCCGCAGACGCCGGCGCGTCCAGTACGTCGCGCACCTTTTGGGCCAGCTCCTCGGGCGTGTACGGCTTCGGCAGATAGGCGACCACGGACTCCTGCACCTCCTCTTGAAGCCCGGCGGTGTCCGGATACCCCGACGTATACAGCACTCGCGTTGTCGGGCGCTCGCGTTTCAAGACGTGGGCCAACTCCCGGCCGCCCATCTCGGGCATCACCACGTCGGTGAGCAGCAAATCGATCGGCTCCTGGTGCTGCCGCGCGACCATCAGTGCTTCCTCGCCATTCCCGGCTTCGAGCACGCGGTAGCCGAACCGTTGCAGCGCACGGCGCGCCAGACTGCGCACGCCGGACTCGTCCTCCACCAGCAGCACCGTCTCGCCGCCGGCGCCTGGGGGCTCGACGGCCGGCGTCTCTTGCAGCGCCGGCACGCCGTCGAAGACGCGCGGCAAGTAGACGGTGAATGCGCTCCCCCGCGTTGGCTCGCTCGAGACGTCGATATAGCCACCGCTCTGCTTCACAATCCCATAGACGGTCGCAAGGCCCAGGCCGCTCCCCTTGCCGACCGACTTAGTCGTGAAGAACGGCTCGAACACGCGGCCCCGGGTCTCGGCATCCATGCCCATGCCGGTGTCGGTCACCTGGAGCAGGATGTGGGGTCCGGGCTGGGAGCCGGGGCGGGCGACGACGAAGCTCGGGCCCAGCTCGACCGCCGAGGTCGCGATGGTGAGGGTGCCCCCAGCCGGCATCGCATCGCGCGCGTTGACTGCGAGATTGACGATCACCTGTTGGAGCTGCCCCTGGTCGGCGCGCACCAGCGTCGGCTGGGGGTCGAGGGTGGCCACCAGCGTGATGTGCTCGCCGATCAACCGCCGCAGCAGGGAGCGCATTCCCTGCACGACCTCGTTGACGTCGAGCACGATGAGCTGGAGCATCTGCTTGCGGCTGAACGCCAGGAGCTGCTGCGTGAGCGATGCCGCCCGCCGGGCGGCCTGCTCGATCTCCTGGACGTCGCCGCGTGCCTGCTCCGGCAGCGACGTGTCCTTCAGCAGCAGCCGCGTGTACCCGAGCACCGCCGTCAGCACGTTGTTGAAATCGTGGGCGATGCCGCCGGCAAGCTGCCCCACAGCTTCCATCTTCTGCGCCTGACGCAGCTGACTCTCGAGCTCCTTGCGGTGGGTGATCTCGGTCGCCACACCGAGCACCCGCGGTTCTCCCTCGGCGGAGCGCAGCGGCACTTTGATGACCTGGAACCACCGGCGCCGTCCGGTCCGCGCGTCGGTATTGGGTTCCTCGAGGATGAATGTCGGCCGCCCGCTCGTCATCGCCTCACGGTCGTCGTTGAGGTACTGCTTGACTTCCTCGCTGTTGGGATTGAAATCCGCATCGCGCTTGCCGACCAGCTCTTCCGGGCTGGTGCCATACAGCTCAGCCAACGCGCGGTTGACCAGCGTGAAGCGCCCGTCCCAGTCCTTGACGAAGATCAGGTTGGGGTTCAGGTCGATCACCTGCCGCAGAAACTCCTGCTGCCCGCGCCGTTCCTCCTCGATCCGCTTCCGCTCGATGGTCATCGCCACCTGGGTGGACACGAACTGCAGAATGTGCTTCTCGTGCTCCCCGTACCGCACGCCGGGGGAGTAGCTCTGGACGGCGAGTACCCCCAACGTCCGCTCCCCCACCTTGAGGGGGACCCCCAGCCAGTCGAGCGACGGCGTTCCGATCATCTCCACATGGCCGGTGCGCTCGAGCTCCTGGGCGCTCTCAGGCGTGACGAGGAGCGGCTGACCGGTGCGCAACACGTACTCGGTGAGTCCCTTGCCGAGGCGTTTGGGATCACCCGCATCGTCGTGCTCGTCCACGAAGTACGGGAAGCCGACGGTGTCGGACGCGAGATCGTACAGCGCGATGTAGAGGTTCTTGGCGGGCATCAACTCGCCCACGATGTCGTGGATCGCGCGGAACAGGTCCTGTGGATTGTCGGTGGAATTCGCCGCTTCCGAAATCAGAAACGTGGCGCTGCGGATCCGCTCCGAC
>JBGPIW010000216.1:0-4991 GCA_041485045.1 Gemmatimonadota bacterium
CGCGGCGTAGCGTTTTCACCGACGGATGCAATACCGCCTCGCCGCCGACCTCATCATGCTGCTGCACTTCGCCTACATCGTGTTCGTGATGGGCGGGGCGTTCCTCGTGCTGCATCACCGCGCCTGGATGTGGCTTCACCTCCCGGCGGTTGCCTGGGGTGTGTGGATCGAGTTCTTCGCCAAGACCTGCCCGCTCACGCCCCTCGAGAACGCGCTGCGGGCGCGCGCCGGCCAGGAGGGGTACGCGGGCGGCTTCATCAATCATTACATCGGACGCGCGATCTACCCGGAGGGACTCACCCCGCGCGGGCAGATCGTCATCGGGGGATTCGTGCTGATCGCCAACGCTCTGCTCTATTGGTGGGTCTGGCGCCGCGCGCGGGCCGGAGTGTGAGCGCGATCCGGCGCCTCGCGGGTGACGCCGAGCTGGCGGAGTGCGCCCGCATGATGGCCGAGTCGGAGCCGTGGATCACACTGGGTCGTTCCGTGGAAGCGTCGATCCGCAATCTGAGGGATCCCGGCAAGGAAGTGTATGTCTGCGATGACGCGGGCCAGATCCTCGGGTTCGTGGTGATCGACGTGCGCGGCCCGTTCCCGGGCTACATACAGACGGTGTGTGTCCGTGCCGGCGCGCGCGGCCAGGGCCACGGGGCCCAGCTCATCGCCTGGGCCGAGGACCGCATCTTCCAGGAGAGCCCAAACGTGTTCATGTGCGTTTCCAGCTTCAACCCGGACGCGCACCGCCTCTACGAGCGGCTGGGATATACGGTGGTCGGCGAGCTTCCCGATTACCTCGTGCGCGGCCACGGCGAGGTCCTGCTGCGCAAGTCTCGTGGTCCCTGGTCGGAGTTCCGCCGATGACGGCAACCCCTCGCACTCTCGCGCTGAGCGTGGTCTGGACCCTGTCGCTCGGCGCCGCTCGCGCCGCGGCGCAAGACTCGATCCCCGCTCGTGCCGACTACGCCCCCACCGCCGCCCTGCTCACGCGGCTGATCGATCACGAGATGGCCGACAAGGACCTGCCGGCCCTGGCCGTCGTCCTGGTGGACGACAGCGAGATCGTGTGGGCGCGCGGCTTCGGACAGGCGCGGCCGCGCGACAGCGTGCCGGCCACGGCCCGGACCGTGTACCGCGTGGGATCGGTGTCGAAGCTGTTCACGGATATCGCGATCATGCGACTCGCCGATCAGGGGAAGCTCGATCTCGACGCCCCTGTCGCGCGCTACCTGCCCGACTTTCATCCCGCGAATCCGTTCGGCGGGACGATCACGCTGCGCGTCATGATGACGCACCACTCGGGGCTGGTGCGCGAGCCGCCGGTGGGCAGCTTCTTCGACTCGACCGCGCCCCCGCTCTCGGGCGTAGTCGCGAGCCTCAATCGCACCACGCTCCTGTTCCGCCCGGGGACGCGATACAAGTATTCCAACGCGGCGTTGCAGGCCGCCGGCTACGCGCTCGAGCGCGTCGTGGGGGAGCCGTTCCCCCGCTACCTGCACGATTCGGTGCTCGTCCCGCTCGGCATGACCCGCAGCGCGTTCTTCGATCCGGGACCGGACCTCGTGCCCGATCTCGCCGCGGGCACGATGTGGGCGTTCGACGGCCGCCGCTTCGCCGCACCCACGTTCCGCCGCAACGCACCGGCCGGAGCCCTGTACACCACCGTCGCCGACCTCGGACGCTTTCTCGCGAGCCTGTTCGCCGACTCCAATCCCGTCGTCTCGCACGCCTCCCTGGAGCGCATGTGGGCCGACAGCGGCCTCGGCTTCTTCGTGTCCCGCCTCGACGGGCACCGCCGCGTGGGACACATCGGCGCGATATACGGGTTCGCCACCACCCTCGCCGCGCTGCCCGAGGACAAGATCGGGGTGGTCGTGATCACCACCCTCGACGGCGCCACCCGCGTCACCGACCGGCTGGCCGACGCCGCCCTCCGCGCCATGCTGGCGCAGCGCGCCGGGGCGCCACTGCCTGAGCCGCCCGTCACCAGCCCGCAGCCACCCGGCGCCGCGCGGACGGCGGCGGGACATTACGCGCGCGGGCCCCACACCGTCGACCTGCTCGAGCGATTCGGCGAGTTGTACCTCGCGCGCGACGGCAGCGCGGCGCCCGCGCGGGTGCGCGCTCTGGGGGACAGTCTGACGTTCGACGACCCGGTGTCGTTCGGAGGCTCGGTCCGGCTGCATCCGGACGCGGTCGTCGTGGACGGCGACAGTTTCGCCCGGACCCCCGATCCGAAACCGGCTCCCCCATCGGCCCGCTGGAGCGGACTGCTGGGAGAATACGGGTGGGGATTCGAGACGCTCTTCGTGTTCGAGCGGGCCGGCCGGCTGCACGCTCTGATCAACTGGACGGAAGACGACGCGTTGACCCGGATCTCGGATTCCGTCTTCGCGTTCCCGGCGACGAGCCTGTACGCCGCCGAGCACCTCACCTTTCGCGATCGGCGCGCCGGCCGGGCCGCGGTCGCCGGGACGGTGACCCTGCCGCGCCGTACCATCGGGCCGCAAGCGGGCGGCCAGCTCAAGGTGACGCCGGTGCATCCGGTGGCGGAGCTCCTCGCCGCGGCGCGGACCGCGACCCCACCCGCCGAGAGCGGCACCTTCCGCCCCCCCGAGCTCGTGGATCTCGCCACGCTCGACTCGACGATCCGCTTCGACATCCGCTACGCCACAACCAACAACTTCCTAGGCAGCGTGTTCTATTCGACCGCCCACGCCTTCCTCCAGCGTCCCGCCGCCGAGGCGTTGTTGCGGGCGCAGCGCCGTCTCCGCTCGCTCGGACTCGGCCTGCTGATTCACGATGGGTACCGGCCCTGGTATGTCACGAAGACCTTCTGGGACGCGACCCCGCCGCCGCAGCGCTGGATGGTCGCCAACCCGGCCCACGGCTCGCGGCACAACCGCGGCTGCGCCGTGGACCTCACGCTGTACGATCTACGCACCGGACGGCCGATCGACATGGGCGGCACTTACGACGAGGCGACCGAGCGCTCCTATCCCGACTACCCGGTCACGAGCGACCTGGCGCGCTGGCACCGCGAGGTGCTGCGGCAGGCGCTGGAAGGCGAAGGGTTCACCCGCAACGTCGACGAGTGGTGGCACTTCGATTACCGCGACTGGCGCAGGTACCCGATTCTCAACGTGGCGTTCGAAGACCTGTGAAGACGGCGCTCATCGCCGGCGCCAGCGGCCTGGTCGGCAGCGAGTGCCTGGCGCGGCTGCTCGGCGAGTCGTCGTACGAGCGCGTCGTGGCGCTGGTGCGCCGCCTGCTGCCCCACAGCGACCCCAAGCTGGAGCAGCACATCATCGATTTCGACCGGCTCGGCGCCCTGGGCCAGGCGTTCCCGGCAGGCACCGACGTGTTCTGCTGTCTCGGCACGACGATGAAGCAGGCGGGCTCCGAAGCGGCGTTCCGGCAGGTCGACTTCACCTATGTCGTGGGACTCGCGGCACAGTCCCTCGACCACGGAGCCCGGCAGTTCCTCCTGGTCAGCTCGCTCGGCGCGAATCCCAACTCGGCCTTCTTCTATAACCGGGTGAAGGGCGAAACGGAGGCAGCGGTCGCGGCGCTGCCATTCGAGGGACGACAGATCTTCCGCCCGTCCATCCTCCTGGGAGAGCGCGCCGAGCACCGGCCGGGGGAGCGCGTGGGGATCGCGGCGATGACCGGCGCGTCGTTCCTGCTCGTCGGGCCCCTGCGCAAATATCGGCCGATCGCCGCCGGCACGGTCGCCGCGGCGATGGCCCGGGTGGCCGCGAAAGCCCCGCGCGGCGTCAACATCTACGAATCGAACGACATCGAGCGCGTCGCGCGGGGGTAGTTGGGGCCGGTGTTATATTCCCGTTCCAACATGTCATCCAGAAGGGCGTGAAATGGCCAATCCATTGCTGAGTGACAAGGCATTCCAGCGCGCCGACCAGTATGCGCAGGCGACCACCGGCGAGCTGATGTCCGTCGAAGGAGCGATCAACAAGTCGGCGTTCCTGCTGCTCCTGGTGGTCGGTGCCGCCACCTGGGTGTGGACCCGCTATAGCCAGACGCTGGACCTCGCCGCGGTGATGCCCTACATGTGGACCGGGCTCATCGTCGGTCTGGGGGCGGCGCTGGTGAGCATCTTTTTACCGGCGTGGGCGAGAATCAGCGCCCCCGTGTACGCCGCCGCCCAGGGCCTCGCGTTGGGCGGGATTTCGGTGCTGTACGAGCAGCGGCTGCACGGCATCGTCTTTCAGGCGATCGCGCTGACGCTCGGCGTGTTGGCCGCGATGCTCGTGCTGTACCGGACCGGGATCATCAAGGTGACCGAACGGTTCCGCATGATCGTGTTCGCGGCGACCGGCGGCATCGCGCTGTTCTACCTCGTCACCATGGTGTTGTCGTTCTTCCACATCTCGATGCCCCTGGTGTTCGGCAACGGGACGTTCTCGATCGTGTTCAGCGTCGTGGTGGTGGGGATCGCGGCGGCGAATCTCGCGCTGGACTTCGATTTCATCGCCCGCGGCGCCGAGCACGGCGCGCCGAAGTTCATGGAGTGGTATGCCGCCTTCGGCCTGATGGTGACGCTGATCTGGCTCTATCTGGAGATCCTGCGCCTGCTCGCCAAATTGCAGCGACGCTGAGTCGGAGGGTTCGCGGCGGGCCTGCGGGCCCGCCGCGCGCTCAGCTTCCCCCCGCCGTCCGCACCGGCTCCACCGTCTCCCCCAACCGCCGCCCGAGCGCCCGCAGGTAGCTCTCCTGGGTGCGATAGTGTCCAAAGACGAACCGTGACAGGAATCGGAACAACGGGTTGGCGATCCAGCCTCGCTCCGTGACCGTGACACGCGTGCCCAGGGCGTCGGGACTGAGCTCGTAGGTCCACGCCCCGCCGAACGGGGCGCCGGGCGGTGACTCGATCCGGGTCACCAGGCGTCGCGGCGCGTCCTCTGCCTCGATCCCGATCGTCATGGCGCCGTTGCGCGATTCCTGTTTCCAGTGCTCCCAACCCGCCGGACCCG
>JBGPIW010000217.1:0-4978 GCA_041485045.1 Gemmatimonadota bacterium
CGGCTTGGGCCCGCCCGACACCAGCTCCGCCTCCTCGTGCAGCTCCTCGGCCAGGAGGTTGCGCATCGTCCAGTGACTGTCGTTCACCAGGATCCGGGTCGCCCCGGCGTCCACCGCCCCCTGGATCGCCGCGTTGGCCTCCGCGGTCATCAACCTGCGGAAGCGCGCGTACTCGGAGGCGCAGCGGGGATCGAGCGGGTTCGTCTGATCTTCGTGGACGACGCCTGCCACCCCCTCCATGTCGACCGAGATATAGACCCGCATGCCGCAACATACCCCGCACACCCCGCTATCAGCTATCGGCTATCGGCTATCAGCTATCAGCTATCAGCTATCAGCTATCAGCTATCAGCTATCGGCTATCGGCTATCGGCTATCGGCTTAGCCAATGGCTGACAGCCGATAGCCGATAGCGCATAATTGTTACCATGACCGCCGGCTACTCCGACCGGACCCTCGCCGCCAAGCTCGGTATCAAGCCCGACACTCGGATCGCGCTGCTGGACGCGCCGCGCGGCTATGGCGCCATCCTGCGACCCCTGCCTGACGGCGTGCGCGTGACGGCGAGCATTCGGGGCACCCTGCCGTTCATCCAGCTCTTCACCACCCGCCGGCGTGAGCTGGAGCGGCGTTTCCCCTCCCTGGTGCGAGCGCTGGCGCAGGACGGCGCCCTGTGGATCTCCTGGCCCAAGCAGGCCTCCGGCGTGGCAACCGATCTGACCGAGGACGTGATCCGCGCCGTCGCCCTGGCGGGAGGTCTCGTAGACGTGAAGGTTTGCGCGGTCGACGCCGTCTGGTCCGGCCTCAAGCTTGTCCGGCGGCTGAAGGATCGCCGTAAGCCGATGGCCGATAACCGATAGCCACTTTATGTTACAAAGTACTTGACAGAATGAACCAAGATCGCCATACTGATCCCCACATGGGGTCGCCGCAGCCGCTCGCCGATCGCGCGCTCGACAACCTGCGCTACATCCGGGCCACGATGGAGCGCGCGGGCTCGTTCACCGCGGTCCCCGGATGGGGCCAGGTGGCGATCGGCATCAGCGCGCTGGGCGCGGCGGTCGTAGCGGCGCGCCAGGCGTCGACGTTGAACTGGCTCGTCACGTGGCTGGGGGAGGCGATGCTGGCGCTGACCATCGGCGGCTGGACGATGGTGCGGAAGGCCCGGGCCGCCAACGATTCGTTGCTGACGGGGCCAGGGCGCCGGTTCGGGTTGAGCTTCCTGCCGCCGGTCGCCGTGGGGGGACTGCTGACGGTGGCGCTGTACCTGGGCGGCGAGCGCCGGCTCATCCCGGCCGTGTGGCTGCTGCTGTACGGCACCGGGGTCGTCACCGGCGGCGCGTTCTCGGTGCCGGTCGTGCCGGTGATGGGAGTCGGGTTCCTGCTGCTGGGAACCGCGGCGTTGATCGCCCCCGGCGCCGCGGACTGGCTGCTCGCCGCCGGTTTCGGCGGCCTGCATATTGTGTTCGGACTTTGGATCGCGCGGAGGTACGGTGGCTAAAACGAACGCAGTCCGGCGCACAGCCGACTCCAGCGCCGCCGCCGCATCGGCGCGCGGCGCGGCCCGCGCGGCCGCGGAGCTCGACCGCCTGATCCACGAGCGCGTTCGCCTCGGCATCGTGTCGGCGCTGGCCGGGATCGAGCGGGCGAGCTTCAACGATCTCAAGCGCCTCCTCAAGGTCTCCGACGGCAACCTCAGCGTGCACGCACGCAAGCTCGAGGACGCCGAATACATCTCCTGCACCAAGTCGTTCGATGGCCGCACGCCCCGGACGGAATACCGGCTGACGGCGTCGGGGCGGCGCGCGCTGGAGCGTTATCTCGATCATATGGAAGCCCTGATCCACGCGACCCGGTGACGGCGGGGGCATTTTTTTAGGGAGTTTCACTTTATGATGCAAAGTTCTCTGCACATCGCGATCATCATGGACGGCAACGGCCGCTGGGCCGAGCGGCGCGGCCTCGACCGGGTGGCGGGCCACCGCGTCGGGGCGACCGCCGTGCGCCACATCGTCGAGGCGGCGCCCACCCAGGGGGTCGGCGCGCTCACCCTGTTCGCCTTCTCCGCCGACAACTGGAAGCGCCCGGCACAGGAAGTCAGCGCCCTGATGCGGCTCTTCGCCCGGCACCTGCGCACCGAGACCCCGCGCTGCCTCGAGAACGGCGTCGCACTGCGGGTGATCGGCCGCCGCGACCGGTTGCCCGGCCCGCTGGTCGAAGCGATCGCGCACGCCGAAACCGCCACGGCCGCGGGTACGCGGCTCGAGCTGCGCCTCGCGGTGGACTATTCCGCGCGCCACGCCATCGAGACCGGGCGGTTGCTGCCCGACGTGGACCTCCTGATCCGCACCGGCGGCGAGCAGCGCCTGTCCGACTTTCTGCTCTGGGAATGCGCCTACGCCGAGATCCTGTTCACCCCGACGATGTGGCCCGATTTCGGCGCCGCCGAGCTCGCCGCCGCCGTGTCCTGGTTCCATGCCCGCGACCGCCGCTTCGGCGGCCTCAAGGAGACCGCATGATCACCGACAGTATGGGTGCCGTCTCGTTCGGCCTCTTCATCGCGGCCGTGCTCGGCACGCTGGCCCTGGGCGCGGGCTACGTGCTCTCGCTGCTCCTCAAGCGAGCCGTGTGGGCCCGCTGGATCCTGCGCATCGAGCTGGCCGGCCTGGCCCTCTACGCCGTGCTGTTTCTCCTCGCTTCGCTCACCAGTGGCACGCGCGACCTCGCCGTCGGCGAGGAGAAGCACATCTGCGAGGTCGATTGTCACCTCGCCTACGCCGTGGCCGGGGTGAAGACGGCACCACAGTGGGACGGCAGGACGGCGCAGGGCACCTTCTATATCGTTACGGTCCGCGTCCGCTTCGACTCGAATACGATCGCCTCGTGGCGGCCGCGCGACGTCCCGGTCTATCCGAACGGCCGGACCGTCGCCCTGGTGGATGGCCAGGGACGTCGCTACCCCGCCACCGCGGAGGCCCTGAACCGCCAGCTCCTCCCCGGCCAGGAATACACGACGGACTTCGTGTTCGACGTTCCGGTCGACGCGACGAACCCACGCCTCATCCTGGCGAGCGGTGATTGGCCCACCCGCTTCATGATCGCCCACGAAAACTCCTTCCTGCACGGGAAGGTGCGGTTCCGGCTGGCCGCATGAATACGACTGTGACTTCGCCGCGCACGCGGCTCGCCCTCACGATCATGGCGCAGGCCCTGGGGCTGGGCCTCCTGGCCGACCAGCTGCTGCGGGCCATGCCGTTGGGGCTGAACCTCTCCGTCTGCGTGCTGGCGCTCGTCGCCGCGGGGGTATGGACGGCGCGCCGCTTCCACATCCTGGTCGCGGCCGACGTGCCCTGGCTCGCGCTCTCCCTCGTGCTGTGCGCGGCGGCGTTCGTGCGACGTGACTCGCTCGCCCTTCACATGATCGACGTCGGCGCCCTCGTGGGCGCGATCGCCCTCACCGCCCTCGCGGTCCAGGGTGCGTCGGTGCGGCAGCGCGGCATCTCCGCCTATCTCCTCGGCTTCTGCGTCGCTTGCGCTAACGCCTGGTTCGGCGGCGCACGCCTCGTGCTCGCGGATATCTCCTGGAGTGAGGTCCACGCCGGCGGCCGGTGGCGCCGGGCCAGCGCAATCGGGATCGGGCTACTCGTGGCCGCGCCCCTGCTCATCGTGTTCGGCGGCCTGTTCGTGTCGGCGGACGCTACATTCGCCGCATTCGCCTCGAACATTCAGATCGATTTCGGCAGTCTCACCTCGCACCTGTTTCTCACGGGCGTCCTTGCCACCTTCGCCGCGGGCACGCTGCGCGGCGCATTCCTCGGCGATGCCGGCATCGCCGCCGCGGGGGAGCGTCTGGTCCGACCCGGCGTGGCCCCGGCGACCACCGCCACGGCCCTGGGCGCGCTCGATCTCCTGTTCCTCCTGTTCGTGGCAGTGCAGGCGCGCTGGCTCTTCGGGGGCGCCGCAACGATCCAGGCCACGTCCGGGTTGACCGTGTCCGAGTACGCGCGTCGGGGGTTCTTCGAGCTGGTGACCGCCGCCGTCCTGGTGTTGCCGGTATTGCTCGTCGCCGAGTGGGCGACGCGCCGCGAGGACCGGGCGCAGGAGCGATCGTTCCGCGCCCTCGCGCTGCTGCTGATCGTGCTCGTGGCGGTCCTGCTCGTCTCGGCGCTGCAGCGCATGCTGCTGTACGTGCAGTACTTCGGACTCACCGAGCAGCGGCTCTACACCACCGCGTTCATGGTGTGGCTCGGCGGCGTGTTCGCGTGGCTCGCCTGGACGGTGCTGCGCGGCGAGCGCACGCGCTTCGCGTTCGGCGCCCTCGTCCAGGCCACAGCTGTGCTCGCGGGCCTGCACATCGCCAATCCTGATGCGCTCATCACGCGCGTCAACGCCAGCCGGACCGCCACGAACGCGCCGTTCGACGCTGCCTACGCGGCCGGCGCCCTCAGCGCCGATGCCGTACCCGTGCTGCTGGAGGCCCTGCCGCACCTCTCTCCCGCCGAGCGCGGCGAAGTCGCGCGCCGGCTGCTGGGGCGCTGGGGATCGCCCCGCTCCCCCGACTGGCGCTCGTGGAACTGGGCCGCCTTCCGGGCGCGGGGACTCGTGCGCGCGCGTGCGGGCGAGCTGCGGAGCCTGTGGACCGCCTCGGCTGCAGTCAGACCGGTGGAATGATGGAAACCATCGCGACCGGGCTCACGCTCACCGCCCTCGCCCCGCTGTTCTTCGGCTCCGTCGCGCTGATACACGGATTGCGCGGCGGCCGTCACGACGTGGGCCACAGCGTACTGATCGCCGCTGTGATCTGGTCCTTCCTGGTCCTGGGAACGGTGTTCCTCGTGACGCTCCTCGTAATCCCCCTGCGCGCCCCCTAGATTCCGCGGGAGCCATGAGCCCGCGCATCGTCCAGGTCGACGCCTTCACCGCCGAGCCGTTCGCCGGCAACCCCGCCGCGGTGTGCGTGCTCGCCCACGCCGCCGAC
>JBGPIW010000218.1:0-4963 GCA_041485045.1 Gemmatimonadota bacterium
CATCCACGCGGATCGGCCCGGGTGTCTCGCGAACCGGAACCGGCTCCTGCGCCCTCAGCCGTCCGCCCCCCAGCACTACGCAGGCGAGGAGGACCCGACCTGACCTAGCCGCGATTCCTCCGGCGCACCGTGACCTTCGCGCGGCGCGCGTCGAGCGCTGGGACTCCACCATCGGCCGGCCGGGCGGGCGCGGCGTCCGCCGTCCCATGTCCTTCGAGGATCGCCTGGATGACGTTCGTGATCCCGCTGGTCGCCACCGCGGGAGCGCCGTCCGAACCGTCCCCAGAGGAAATGAGGTTCGCGTCGCCCAGCGCCTTGGCGATCGCCGGGGTGAGCTGCGGCAAGAGCTCGATCATGCGGTAGCGGAAGTAACTGTCTCCGCCCTCGCGAATACTGTTGTTGACCTTGCGAAATCCCTCCGCCTGGGCGGCGGCGATCTTCGTGATACGGAGGGCTTCATCCAAGGCCAGACCGAACTGCGCGCCGCGCAGTGCCTCCTTGGCCGCCTCGGCCTCGATGCGCACCCGCTCGGCGTCGGCCTTGGCCCGGATCTCCTGTTGCCGGGCCGTGGCCTGGGCGATCAATCCGGCGTTGTTGGCGCGTGTCTGCTCGAGCTCTCGTTCCTTTTCGGAAATGACTCGCTCCGCGTCCAGCTGCGCCTCTCGCGCCCGCAGGCCCTGGACCGCCGCTGCCACGGCACTGTCGGCGTGGGCCGCCTCCGCCGTCTGTCGCCGCCGCGCATCCGCCACCTCCGATTCCAACGACCGGATATTGAGCGACCGCAGCGCCAGACCGAGATCCGCCAGCGCACGCGCGCACAGCCGCTCGGCCAGGGCCACGAACGGCTGCTTCGACATCGCGCCGGATTGATCGCCGTTGTCACCGTCGTGAGAGCGTGCCGAAAACAGCTCGTCGTGCCGCAGCTGCGAGAGGGCCTCGCGCCCGACGCTCGCGAGCAGGTCGGAGAGGGTCTTGGTCTGCTCGACCGGAGGCATGGAGAAGAAGTGATTGAGCGCGGTCCGGATCATCGGGTCGTCGTCGCCGACCGACACGAGCGCCGTCGCTCGGACGTGCACCGTGACCGGCCGGGGTGTCCCCGCCGCGTCGGCATCCCCCGTCTGGTCGGTCAGGTCCAGTGCCACCGGGAGCAGTTTACCCGGGATCGTATTGCCGCTGGAGAGCAGCGGGATCTCTTTGGATTTCGCCGGGCCCCGGTAGATCACGCCGGATCCCTGCAACCACGTTACGATGCGGATCTCTCCAGCGGCGACGTCGCGCACGCAGAGGCGCACGACCCACGGAATGAGCACGAGCACACCCACCACCACCGCCCCGGTCACCCACACGGCCGCCGGCATAAAACCCCTCCGATCCAGAGTGGACCCGCGTATGAGGTTCGCCTGATGTCGAGCAGTGGAAGAGCTGGAATAGCGCCCTGAATCGTTGCAAGATGTGCGCCGAGCAAGCACTCGGCAAACCGGAGACCTACGAGGATTCCCGGTCCCGCGGACCAAACCGCAGGATGAACGCCACACCCAGGAACCCCACGCCGACCGAGACGAGCCAGCGGTGCTCGAGCGCCATGCCCATCAGACCCAGCGTGAAGCCGACCCCCGCTATCCAAGGCTTGAGACGCAGTGCCAGCGGCTGCGGCATCACTTCTTGAGGAACGACGCGATCGCGGCCCGAAAGTCGGGGGTGGTCCGGCTCACGGCGTTGACGTCCGCGGACACCCGGATCCCTTCCTCGAACCCCGCACCGTCGAGCCGGTAGAACTGTTGCTTCGTGAGCGCCAGCGCGCTCGCGCTGAAGCCGACGAGCGTGCGGAGGAGCTGCGCCGCCTGCTCCTCGAACGCCGCATCCGGCCAGACGCGCGACACCAGACCGACTCGCTCAGCGTCCCGCGCGGACAGCACTCGCCCCGTCGCCGCGAGATCGAAGGCGATCTTCTCACCCACGGCACGCCGCAGCATGTTCATGACGAGCGCGGGAACGAACCCCCGCTGGACCTCGGGATAGCCGAACTGCGCCGACTCGGCGGCCACCACGAGGTCGCACGCCGTCGCCAAGCCGCACCCGCCCGCCAGCGCCCGGCCTGCCACGACCGCGACCACCGGCTTGGGCAGCGCGCGCAAGCGCACGAACAGCCCGCCGAACCGCTGGGCGGCCGCGCGATTCTCGTCCACCGAATGATCCGCCGAAGCCAGTAGCTCCTCGAGATCCATCCCGGCGCAGAAGTCTCTCCCCGCCCCGCGCAGCGCGACCACCCGGACCGTTGCCTCGAGGTCGGCCCGCTCGATCAGCGCGTAGAGGCCGTCGATCATCGACGCGTCGATGGCGTTCTTCTTTTCCGGTCGATTGAGCGTGCCCGTGAGGACGCCCCCCTCGAGCGTGACGAGTACGCGGTCGCTCATCCTCGTACCTCGATCTCCATGCGGAGCAGCGCGGTCGAGAATACCTTGCCCTGGGCGTCGGTCTTGAGGGAGATCGTCCCGCCGCCGTCCAATGCGCCGTGCAACAGGAAATTGAGAGCCCGGAGGTTGGGGAGCTCGAAGCGCTCCACCGGCCCAGCGATCATCCCCTTGAAGTGACGCGCCACCCGGGCGGCCGTGACGTAGCGCGCGAGCAGATCGTAGTCCGCAGGCCGCTTGGCGATCAGACCGACGTTCGCCGTATCCCCTTTGTCGCCCGAACGGGCGTGGGCGATATCCACCAGGCGGATGCGCCGGACGTGCGGCCGCCGGGTCACACCGCGACGAGATCCACGCATGCCCGTACCTGGGTTTTATCGATCAACGCCGGCCAGTAAGCCACGATCTCCTCGGGCTTGGGCCGGCCGCCCGCAAATCCCGTGACGCTGGGGGGTCCATTCAGAATCAGCGGGGCGATCTCGCGCGTGAACCGCTCGACCGGCGCCCGCTCCGCGGACCGCACACCGATTCGCAGCTGCACCTCGGGAACGTCCGCGACTTCGATCTCGCGCCGGGCCAGGGGGCCGTGGGTCGCGTCCACTCCTACGAACTCGGTGAGGATCGTCTCGAACGTGAGACCCAGGTCATGGAGACGCTGGCGCAGGATGCGATCCGCCGCCTTCGCCTTCTTCAGGGCGTCGGGCCACGCGTAGACCAGCGTGCCCACCGCCTTGTACCCATAGAAGTAGGCGGCCGACACCTTCAGAAATTCGGTGGCCGGCCGACCTCGGATCCCCGACAGCCGCACCCGGTCCTTCCCCACCTGTCGCAGTTGGATCGTTGTGAAGTCGGCGATGCCATCGGGGGTGATGTAGGTCCGAGGATCGCCCATCTCGTAGACCAACTGCTCGGTGACCCCGGCGACACTGATGCGACCGCCGGTGCCCGGGTGCTTGGTGATGTCCACGGTGCCGTCGGGATAGGCTTCCGCGATCGGGTACCCGACATTGGCCAGGTCGGGGATACGCTCCCAATCGACGAGGCAGTTCCCTCCCGAGCACTGCGCGCCGCATTCAATCGTGTGGCCCGCGACCGTGCCCGCCGCCACCAAGTCCCACGCGTCCGGGGCCCATCCCAGGGCATGCATCATGGGTCCCAGGGTGAGACCCGTGTCGGTGACGCGACCCGTAATCACGATATCCGCGCCGCGGCGGAGCGCTTCGACGACGGGGGCCGCGCCGAGGTAGGCGTTGACGGACTGTACCCGGTCGCGCACGTCGCGCAGGGGCCGTCCGGTGTCGAGGTTCCGGAGCTCGTGCCCGGCCGCGAGCAGCTGGTCCACCTGGCCGAGCAGGTCGTCTCCCGTCACGACGCCGATGGTGAGCTTCCCGGCGAAGCCGAGGCGCCGCGCCACGTCCGCCACCGCGGCGGCGCAGGCATGCGGATTGACTCCCCCGGCGTTGGTCGTCACGCGCACGTGGCGCTCCACGAGGGCCGGCAACAGCCGCTCCATCAACGGGACGAAGTCCTTCGCGTAGCCCGACGACGGATCGCGCGACTTTTGCTTCTGCATGATGGACATCGTGACTTCGGCGAGATAGTCCAGCATCAGAAAATCCACCGGTCCGCCGGTGACCTGGCGCCACGGCGCTTCGAGCCAGTCGCCCCAGAACCCCTGCCCGCCGGCGACGCGCACCGACCGCGTCATGGCGGCACCGGGGCGAACGTGACCCCCGCCGGACCCTCGCCGACGGCGGGTGAGAGCCGCCACAGAATCAGCGGCGCGAAGCCCACGGGAAGGTCGATCGCCGGCACGGTCACATCCGGCACCACCGCGCGCGCGCCCGCCACGACGTTCAGCAAGTGCGACGGACCGAGCGCCTGGGGAGAGCCGGAGAAAAAGCGTATCCGCACCGTCGCCCGCCAGGGCGGGGCGGCGTCGGTTCGGGCGAATCCGGGATACAGCTCCAGTAAGACCGGTCGTCCGGTTCTCGCCCCTGGCACATCGAACGTCTGCAGGCCCCGCGCGTAGTTGAGCGCGGCACCGTGGACCTGCTGCCCGCTCGAATCGAACACCGTCACGCCGAAATCGGTGAGCTGCTCCCATTGCGCCACCGGCATGGTGACCTGGACGCTCGCACGCGCCGCCCACAGAGGGACGGTCACGGCAATGCTTTCGGCTTGCGCCCCACGGCCGGTGACGTCCCAGCGACGCTCGGCCCCGACCCACGCCGCTGCCGCCGTGACGTTCACCGAGGCGGCGCCCGGGTTCGACGCTTCCACCCTGCCGTCGTCGCGCGGCGCCAGCGACACCGCCGCGAGCTGCGCGCGCACTGAAACGGTGGTCCGACTGGTCCCGGGATTCAGCACGTCGAGCTCATACACGCCCGCCGGCATGTCCTCCGCCGGAACCTCGATCGTCACGGCGGGCGTCTTCCCGTAACCCACGGCCACCAGGCTGTCCGGGTCTCCGCTCACGGGGTGCCCGCTCGGGTCGTACAGCTGGATCAACACGCCGTCGTCGGGGTCAGCGACCGACCCCGTCACGCGCA
>JBGPIW010000219.1:0-4959 GCA_041485045.1 Gemmatimonadota bacterium
CGGAATACGAAATCGGCCAATCTTCCCCGTAGCCGTCGTGAGACTTGCCCTTGAAGTCGTAATCGGAGAGGCGCAACGCGAGACGGCCCCAGATGTTCGTCTTGCCGCCGAGCAGGCGCGCGCGAACCCAGGCGTACCGGGAGCCGGTGTAGGGGTGGTCCTTCTCGTCCACCAGGATGTTCTTGACGTAGTCTGAGCCGCCCCAGCCGCCGACGTAGGAAAACACGTGTTTGAACGCCGACCCCTTGGCATACGGAGGTTGTCTGACCGTGTATTCGTTGAACCGGATGGCGTGGTTGCCGGGCGGGAATTCGCCGCGGCGCGGATGATCGTACGGCCACTCCATCGACCGCAGTTCTTGGTTGATGTCGATCTTCTTCCCTGCCTCGAGCATCAGCACCTGCATGCCCTGAGACGTCAGGACGTGGGCGGCCATGCCGCCCGCGGCGCCGGAGCCCACCACCACGGCGTCATAGGTGCGGGACAGGTCGACGTCCTGCTCACGTGGTGGCGGGATTTTGACGAGGGTCATTGAGGCCTCCGCATGCTCGAGCGTCCCAGACGAGCGATCAGGCCGGCATAATTGACGAGCGTAACCTTGCGCGACGCGGGGCCGCGCGCAAACTGGAGCAGCATGTCGAGCTCCGCCTGCCGATGCTGGCTCATCAGGGGCTCGCCGCCGGCGGTATTCTGCGTCGCGTTGTTCATGTCGACCAGGGCGCGGATCTCCGGGGTCGACTGCGCGACGTGGATCACGACCAGGTTGGTGTGTCCCGGGGTCAGGCTGTCCACGTAGGCGCGAAACGCCGACTGCTTCTCCGCGATCGGCGTGTCGAACATGGTGTGATAGATCTCGCCGAAGTAATTCGAGATGCCGAGGCCGTACTTGTCCGCAATGCGCTCCACGACGGCGCGCAGCTCCGGTGTGGACACGGCCGTGCCCATATGGTAATCGACGTAGCTGATCTTCAGGCCGGAGCGCAGGGCCCGCTCGACCTGCGCGGAAAGCTCGCGCTCCACCTCGCCCAGGTCGTACGCGTGCGCCAGGAACTGCTCGCTGGACGAGAGGAAGTAGCCGACACTGTCCACGAGCGACGGGACGGCCTCCTTCCCGAGCACCGGCCCCCAGCGGTAGTACTTCCACTCCGAGTTGAGCACGAGGTGCACCCCGACGGCGATCTGGGGGCTCTTGCTCAGAATCTCCACGGCCTCCTGATACCACGGACACGCGAACATCACGGACGCCGAGAGGGGAACACCCGTCTCGGCGAGCTGCGCGAGCGCGAGGTTGACGGAGTGGTTCATGCCGATGTCGTCGATGCGGACGAGCAGCTCCGGGCGCGCTCGGTTCTGCGCGGCGGCGCGCGCCACCATCCAGAGCACGGCGATCGCGAGCAGAGCGAGCGTTCGGAAGTGTCGTCGCATGGCGGAGCCTAACCTGCGGCCTCGGGGCCCCAACCGCAACCGAGCCTCCACGATCTACGGCACCCGTTCCAGCAATGCGACCAGGGCGCCACGCGCCGAGCGCTCGGGCACATGATTGGCTTGCAAGCGATACACCGGCCACCCCCGGGCTGACGCGCGATCCGCGAAGCGCTGAAACGGGTCCGGGGTGATCGTGGGCTCGAAGGTCAGGATATAGGCCGCCGGGACGTGGCGCGCCGCGGGATTCACGAGGCGGAGGGTATCGGTGAAGGTGCGGAACGGCTGTGGTACGTCCCGCGGAATGGGGTGGGTGTCCGTCACCCAGGGAGGGATGATGAAGCCGTCCCGAACATTCGCCCGCAGGAACGCCATCCCGGTGGAATCCGCGAGCCCGAGCGCTGTTTCCCCTGAATCCGGCAGGAATGCGTCCAGGTATACCAGGAGGCGGATGCGCGCGGGAATCCTGTCGGCAACGCCGGTGATCACCATCCCGCCATAACTGTGGCCGACCAGGACGACGGCGTGGAGGCTGTCCCAGAGGATCGCGTTCACGACGTCGTCGATATGGGTCGCCAAGCCGATGTCCGGTGAAGCAAGGTGGACGCGCTCGCCCAATCCGGTCAACGTGACGCGAACGACGCGATGTCCGTGACGCGTCAACATCGAATCGACCGCCCGCCAATCCCAACCGCCCCCCCACGCCCCGTGGACGATGACGTACGTGGCGTGCGTGCTGCCGCTCTGCTGCGCGGACAGCGGATGGTTGGCGCAACCCACGGCAATCGGGATGAGCCAGAGGAGCCGGCGCATCAGAAGGTCAACTGGTGCAGGTACTCGTAGTTGCTGCGCGCGGCGGCCAGCTCATCGGGCTCATTTTCATCCTCGACATAGCACGGCTTCCGATCGAGCTCCGGCACCGCGGCCAGAAAGCGCTTGAAATCGAATACGCCGCGACCGAGCGCCGTGTCGCTCGAGCGGTCGGCAACGGCGTCCTTCAGATGAAAGGACCAATACAGCGCTTGATACTTCTCCAAATAGCGCATCGGATCGGCGCCGCCGATCAGCATGTTCCCGGTGTCGAGCTGTAGCCGCACCACTGATCGATCGAGGCGGTCAACGAAGACATCATAGGGCACCGTGCCGTCGATCGGCTTCATGTGGTCAGCCTCATTGTGGAACGCCAACCAGATCCCGGCGCGTCGCGCCGCGGCGCCCGCTACGTTGAACCGATCGGCCCATTCGCGCCAGTCGTCCAGCGTGTGCGTCGTCTCCGTGCCGAAATCGGGGACGATGAGATACTCGTGGCCCAGCAGCTTCGCCGTTTCCAGGCTGCGCTCCCACCCGACAAATAGGATCAACGGTGACACGTGCGCCGATGGCGCCCGGAGTCCCTCGTGCTTGAGGGTGGCGGCGACCTGCGCGGGGGTACGGCCAAAGTTGTCGAACGACCACAGCAGCTCGACGTCGGTGTAGCCGATGGCGCGGATCGCGGCCAGCGTGCCCTCGGGATCCCGCGCCATCGCCTTGCGCACCGCATACAGCTCGAGGCCGATACGATCCAGCCGCCCCGCCCAGGCGCGGCGCGCCGGCACGAGGAGTCCACCGGCCGCTGCCGCGCCGAGGGTGTGCATGAACGTGCGTCGTTTCATGGTTCCCTGCCTTTTAGGGATCGTTGTAGACGCGGACATAGTCCACGACCATCTGCTGCGGGAACGTAGTCGCAGCGTTCGGATCGCCGGGCCAGCCGCCGCCGACCGCGACGTTGAGCAACAGGAAGAAGGGATGATCGAACACCCAGGTGGCTCCAGAGGGCAGATTTGCGGGCGTCAGGCGATGATACAGGTGCCCATCAACGGACCATCGGATCTCCTGCGGGTGCCAGGCGACCGCGAACACGTGAAAGTCGTCCGCGTAGGCGCCGTGCGACAGCGTATCGGGCCGTCCGATGCCAGCGCCGCCGGAATAGCCGGGACCGTGCGCGGTGCCGTGCACGATGCCCGGCTCGCGTCCGATATTCTCCATGACGTCGATCTCGCCGCTCCCCGGCCATCCCACCGATTCGATGTTGTCGCCGAGCATCCACCAGGCGGGCCACAGGCCTTGGCCCCTGGGGATCTTGATGCGGGCTTCGAAGCGACCATAGGCGTGCGCGAACACGCCCTGGGTCTTGAGCCTTGCCGACGAGTAGAGACACGGCCCGTACCAGCACGTGTTCCCGCTGTCAACACGCGCCGTGATCACGAGGTGGCCGTTGCCGTCCAACGACACGTTCTCGACGCGGGTCGTGTAGAACTCGCGCTCCTGGTTGCCGAAGCCGTTCCCGCCGGTATCCGCTGTCCACTTGGCGTGATCGAACGTGGCGCCCGCTGGTCCGTCGAACTCGTCCTGCCAGACGATGCTCGGGGCCGGCGCGAGGCCGGCACAGGCGAGGAGGGCGCCGATCAGGGCGGCGGGTTGAACGCAACGCATTGGGCTAAGGTGCGGCGGGAAAAGGTCGGCCACAAGTCACCGTTCGCTTCGCCGGCCTACCGCCTGTTCCGACGCTGCGCGAACAGCCAGTCGACGAACGCCTTGGAAGCATAGGTCGCATCCCAGGCATCGTGGTCCAGGCCGAGGAACTCGGTGTAGCGCACGTCGGCCCCGATGTCTTTCAGCGCGGCGGCCGGCTCCCGCGACCCTGCTACAGGCACCACACGGTCGACTTCCCCGTGAAAAATCCAGATTGGGACCTGGCGCAGACGCCGCGCCAACGCGGGGATAGGGGTTCCGCTATCACCCGGCACGACGGGCACCGACCCACGGAACTGCGGGATATCCAACACCCACCCGCAAATCGGGACCACGGCCGCAAAAACGCCCGGGTTGCGGTAGGCGAGGTACCAGGTTCCGTGCCCGCCCATCGAGAGACCGGTGAGGTACACCCGATCGGGGTCGGTATGGAACTCGGCCTGGGTCTGCCGTAACGCCGTCATCGCAACATCGGCCGGCATCCCCACCCACTGGGAGTCGTCGGGGACTTGGGGGAATACGACGATGGCCGGAAACCGTGTCGGGTCGCTCCGGATGGCCGGAGCGAGGCCAACGCTGGTCTGTCGCAGGCCATCGGCCCCCCGTTCCCCCGCGCCGTGCAAGAAGAGGATCACGGGCCACGCGGTGCTGGTGGCGTAATCGCTGGGAACGTAGACCTGATAGCGGGAGACGCGACCGCCCGCCGTGACCGTTCGGTTGAGAAACCCCGTCTCGACCTGTTGTCCTAGGACGGGTCGCCCGAGGAGAGCGAGGATGGCTAGAGCGGTGAGTCTCATGCGTTGCCTCCAGAGTCTATGGTAGGGCGTAGGCCACATAGGCATCACCGCTCGTCGTCCCCAACTTGCCCCCACCAGCGGCGATCACGACGTACTGCTTCCCGTTCACGGCAAAGGTGCAGGGCGTGGCGTAACCGGCGGCGGACAGGGTCGTCTCCCAGAGCAGCCGGCCCGACGCCTTGTCGAACGCGCGGAACTTGGCATCCTGTGTGGCCGCAATGAACACCAG
>JBGPIW010000220.1:0-4957 GCA_041485045.1 Gemmatimonadota bacterium
GATCCGCTCGGCTCCCTCGTCGCCGCGGCGTTACGCGACAACCTTGGCATTGGAGCGGAGCGCCTCGCCGAGCGGCGCGCCGCGGCCGAGGTGCGTGACGCCCGTGGGTTGTTTCTCCCGTCGCTCGCGCTGGAGTCACGCTACTCCCGCCTCCAGGGCGTCCCGAACCTCGGCGACCTGCTGAACCCGGCCTATGCGGCGCTCAACCAGCTCACGGGAACGACGCGTTTCCCGACCGACCTCGACATCACCTTGCCGCCGCGGCACGAGTCCCACGTGCTGTTGACGCAGCCGGTGTTCAACGAGGGGATTCGTGCGAACTATGCCGCCGCTCGCGCGCGACAGGATGCGCAGCGGATGGAGCTCGCCGCCGCCGCGCGCCAGCTCGCCGCGGACGTGCAGGTCGCCTACCTGCAGTACGCATCGGGTCGGCGCGTCGTCGAGATCTACGATGCGACCCTGGCGCTGGTGCAGGAGAACGAGCGGGTCGCCCAGCGGCTGCTGGACGCGGGGCGGGCGACACCCGAAGCCGTGTATCGCGCCCGCGCCGAACGCAGCGCCGTACAGCAGCAGCGCGCCGAGGCGGCGGAGCGAGCAGTCGCCGCGCAGCGGGCCTTCAACCGGATCCTGCGGCGGCCGCTGGACTCGACCGTCGAGACGATTCCCGACAGTGCTTTCGCCATCCCGCTGGGCATCTCCGCCGACAGCGCCGTGGCCCACGCCCTCGCCTCGCGCGAGGAGCTGCGCCAGGTGGGCGCCGCCGGCCGTGCGGCGCAGGCGGCGCGCCGAGCCGCCACCGCCGCGTTCCTGCCGAGCGTAGCGGTGGCGCTGGACTACGGCTTCCAGGGTCCCGACGTCGCGTTTCGCGGCCGTGACGATTACTGGGTCGCCTCGCTGGTCGTGTCGTGGAACCTCTTCAACGGGGGCCGGGACGAGGCGCGCCGCGCCGCCGCTGGCTACGACGTCGACCGCGCCCGCCTGCTGCAACAGGACCTGCGCGATCGCATCGAGCTCGAGGTCCGCACGGTGTACGAAGGAGCCCGGGTCGCCCGTGAGGCGATCGGGACGGCGGACGCGCAGCTCGAAGCCGCGCGCCGCACGTTCGAGCTGGCCCGCCGCCGCTACGAAGAAGGTGTGGCGAGCCCCATCGAGCTCGTGGACGCCCGCACGGCCTACACCAGCGCCGACCTGAACCGGGTCATCACAGCCTACCGCTACGCCATCAGCCGCGTCGAGCTGGAGCGGTCCGCCGCGCTGCGCGACATCGCGTTCTAACCAGGAAGGAACCTCTCATGCACCGCCTACAGATCCTCCTCGTTTCGACCCTGCTCCTCACCGCGTGCGCGCGTGGAGGCGCCGCCCCGCCAGCAACCAGCGACGTCGTGTCCGTGCGAGTGGCGCCCGTCGACACAGAGCGGCTCGCCCCGCCGGTGACGGCAACGGGCGTCCTCGCCGCGAAGGAAGAGGTGACCCTCGGCTTCAAGGTCGGCGGCGTGATCGCCCGCGTGCTGGTGGACGAGGGGCGGACAGTGCGGGCGGGGGACACCCTCGCCGTGCTCGACCTGAGTGAGATCGACGCCGGGGTGACCCGGGCGCGCAGCGGGGCGGAGAAGGCCGACCGCGACCTGGCGCGGGCACGGCGACTCTATGCCGACAGCGTGGCGACACTAGAGCAGGTGCAGAACGCCGCCACCGGGGCCGATGTGGCCCGGGCCGAGCTCGACGCCGCGGCGTTCAACCGCCGCCACGCGGTCATCATCGCGCCCGCGGGGGGCACGATCCTGCGCCGTCAGGCCGAGCCGGGGGAGCTGGTGACGGCCGGCACGACGATCCTGACACTGGGCAGCCGCGCGCGCGGGTTCGTGGTGCGCGCGGGGCTGGCGGACCGGGATGTCGTCCGGGTGCGGCGCGGCGATTCCGCCGAGGTGCGCTTCGACGCCGTTCCGGGACGGACCTTCCGTGGCACCGTGACGGAGATTGCGGGGGCGGCCGATGCGGCGACCGGCACGTACCCGGTCGAGGTGCGGCTGCCGGACCCGGACGCCGCGTCGCTCCCCAGCGGGCTGGTGGCGGAGCTCCTGATCCGACCGGTCGCCACCCGGGCGGTCGTCCTGATCCCGATCGAGGCGGTGCTGGAGGCCGACGGGGCGCACGCCGTGGTGTTCACGCTCTCGGCCGACGGGCGGCGGGCCGAGCGGCGGCAGATCAGCATCGCGTTCCTCAGCGGCGAGCGCGTGGCCGTGGCGGCCGGGCTCGCTGGAGTGCGCGCGGTGGTCACCGACGGCGCCGGCTACCTCGACGACGGCGCGGCCGTGAGGGTCCAGCCATGAAACTGACCGACTTCTCCGTCAAGAACTGGCAGTTCACGATCGTCCTGTTCGTGATGCTGGCGGCGCTCGGCGCGACATCGCTCATCAACATCCCCAAGAGCGAAGACCCGACGCTCGATTTTCCGGAGTTCACGATCGTCGCCGTGTATCCGGGCGCGAGCGCCGTGGATCTCGAGCGGCTGGTGGTCAAGCCGATCGAGGATACGTTGCACCGCCTGGACGACCTGCGGAGCCTGAGCAGCACCATCCGGCCGGGCGTCGCCCGCCTCCGGGTCCGCTTCGAGGACGATCAGGACCCTTCCAAGCGGTACGACGACGTGGTGCGGGAGGTGAACGCGTTGCGGCCGGGGCTGCCGTCCGAGCTGGCCTCCCTGCAGATCTTCAAGGGCACGACCCTGGACGTGAACATCGTGGAAGTAGCCCTCGTCTCCGAGGTCGCGTCCTATCACACGCTCGACTCGCTGGCCGAGGCGCTGACCGACCGCCTGACGGCGGTCCCCGGGGTGCGGACGGCGGAGCGGTGGGGCGCGCCACCCCGGCAGGTGGAAGTCGCGCTGGACCTGGGCCGGCTGGCCGCGTGGCGGCTCCCGGTGGGGCAGGTGCTGGGGGCGATCGGCGCGGAGAGCGCCGACATCCCGGGCGGAAACGCCGACGCGGGACGGCGCAGCTTCAGCGTGCGCTCGTCGGGCAGCTACGAGACGCTCGATCAGGTGCGCCAGACGGTGGTGCGCGGCGGTGCCGGCCGGCTGGTACGCCTGGGCGACGTGGCGCGGGTCGACTGGGGATACGGCGATTCGACCTACCGGGCGCGCTTCAACGGGCACCGGGCGGTGTTCATCACGGCGAACCAGCGGGCCGGCACCACGATTCAGACGGTACGCGATCGCGTGTATGCGGCGCTCGACGGGTTCGAGCGGGACTTGCCGCGCGGGGTCTCGCTCGCCCGGGGCTTCGATCAGGCGGCCAACGTGTCGCACCGGCTGGGACGGCTGGGGGAGGACTTCCTCATCGCCCTCGCCCTCGTACTCCTGACGCTGCTGCCGCTCGGGCCCCGGGCCGCGGCCGTGGTCATGATCTCGATTCCGTTGTCGCTGGCGATCGGCGCGACGGCTCTGGCCTGGACCGGGTTCACGTTGAATCAGCTGAGCATCGTGGGGATGGTGATCGCCCTCGGCCTGCTGGTGGACGACTCGATCGTCGTGGTGGAGAACATCACGCGCTTCCGGCGGGCGGGACATTCCGCGATCGACGCGGCAATTCTCGCGACGCGCCAGATCTGGGTCGCTGTGCTGGGCGCCACCGCCACGCTGGTCTTCGCCTTCGTGCCGCTGCTGCTCCTGCCCGGCGGGCCGGGCCGCTTCATCCGCTCGCTCCCGGTCGCGGTGGTGTACGCGGTGCTCGCCTCGCTGGTCGTGTCGCTCACGATCATTCCGTGGTTGGCGAGTCGCCTGCTCGGGCCCGGGGAAGCCGCCGGCGGGAACCGGTTCCTGCGCGCGTTCGAGCGCGGGATCCATGCGAGCTACGCCCCGCTCCTCGACCGCGCGCTGCGGCGCCCGGGACGGACGCTCGCCCTGAGCGCGGCCTTCGTAGGATTGTGCCTCGCGCTCGTCCCGGTGGTGGGCTTTTCGCTCTTCCCCAAGGCCGAGACGCCCCAGTTCCACGTGGACATCACCACGCCCGAGGGAGCGAGCATCGCCGCCACGGATTCGGCTGCGCGGTTCACCGAGCGGGTGCTCGGCCGGATGCCAGGCGTGCGCGCCGTGTACACCTCGGTGGGGCACGACAACCCGCGGGTCTACTACAACATGACCTCGCGCACCGACGATCCCCGCATCGGGCAGCTGTTCGTGTTGCTCGACCGCTACGAGCAGGGACGCACGCCGCGGCAGCTCGACTCCTTGCGGGCGCGGCTGGCGAGCTATCCGGGGGCGGAGATCGCGGTGCGCGAATTCGAGAACGGCCCACCGATCGACGCGCCGGTCGCCATGCGGATCGAGGGCCCGTCGCTCGACTCGCTGCGCGCGCTCGCGGCGCGGGTCGAAGCGGTGCTGCGGGCGACGCCGGGCACTGAGTACGTCACGAACCCGGTGCGCCTGGCCCGGACCGACCTGCGGGTGGCGATCGACCGGGCCAAGACGGGCCTGCTCGGCATTCCGACCGTGGAAGTCGACCGCACGGTCCGCCTGGGGCTCGCGGGGCTGGAGGCCGGCACGCTCCGGGAGGGCGCGGGTGACGCCCGGCCGATCGTGGTGCGCCTGGCGCGCGCCGAGGGGGGGCGTGCGGCCCCGGCCGATCTGGCGCACCTGTATGTGAGCGCCGCGAGCGGGGCGCTCACGCCACTGTCGGAGGTGGCCGACGTCGGGTTCGAGCGCGCCGTGCCCGAGATTCAGCGGTACGACCGCTCCCGGAGCATCACGGTCACGGCAAACGTCCAGACCGGATTCAACACCGATCGAGTCACGCGGGGGGTGCTCGGCCGCCTGGCGTCGCTGTCGTTGCCATCCGGCTATCGCATCGTCCCGGCGGGCGAGATCGAGAGCCGTCAGGACAGCTTCGGCGACATGGGCGGGGCGATCATCGTGGCGATCTTCGCCATCCTCGCCATCCTCGTGCTCGAGTTCCGCACC
>JBGPIW010000221.1:0-4954 GCA_041485045.1 Gemmatimonadota bacterium
AGCGCGGCGTGCTTGACGTTCGGCACGAGGCCGACGACGGTGACCCACCGGCCGGTCCCCGTGTCGCCGCCGTGGCGGAATCGCTTGTTGATGGGGTCTTCCCCCGGCCAGAAGTGCTGCGCGAACGATTCGTCGACGATGGCCACGCGGGGTGCGGCGCCTGCGTCGGCGCTGGTGAAGGTGCGCCCCTTGAGCAGCGGCGTTCCGATCGCCTCGAAGTACTGCGGCGTCACATTGCGGACGTTCGCCACGAGCACCGGCTCGCCGGGGCGCGGGTCCTTGCCTTCCGCCATGACGTTGTCCTGGTTGTTGCCGGGTGTGAGCGGCACCCGGTTGGCGATCCCGACCGCCCGAACGCCGGGAATCGCCCGCACGCGCTCCAGCAGGCGGTCGTAAAAGATCCGCACTGCGGTATCGCTCGCGTATCGAGGATAGGGAACCGGCACCCGCGCCAGCAGCACCTGCTCGACGCGATACCCGGGATTCACCGCGGTGAGGCGGCGGAAGCTCTTCAGCGAGAGACCCGCACCCACCAGGAGCACGAGCGACACGGCGAACTGGGTCACCACGAAGGCGTCGCTCAGGCGGCGGCTCGCGGCGCTCGCCGATGCGCGCGCGCCCTCCTTCAGCGCGAGCTGTAGCTCGACCCGCGAGGCGCGCAGTGCCGGGGCGAGGCCGAAGAGCAGCCCGGTGACGAGGGCCAAGGCCACGCCGAAGCCGAGCACGCGGGGGTCCACGCTCAGCTCGTCGCCGCGCGGCAGCCAATCCGCGCTCACACGGCGGAGCGCGCCGATGCCCCAGATCGACAGCAGGATGCCGCCGACGGCGCCGGACAGTGAGAGCACGAGGCTCTCGGTCAGGAGCTGCGAGGCGATGCGGCTGCGGCTCGCGCCGAGGCAACAGCGGACGGTCAGCTCGCGCTCGCGTGCCGACGCGCGCGCGAGCAGCAGCGTCGCGATGTTCGCGCACGCGATGAGCAGGACGAGCCCGCCGGCGGCGAGGACCACCAGGAGCGGCCGGCGGACATCGCCGACGGTGCGCTGCAACAGCGACAACGCCACGGCGCGCGCGCCCGGCTGGTATTCGGGGAAGACGTCCGGCCGACCCGGCGCGAACTCGTCGGTGATGCGCTCCACTTCGACGCGGGCCTGGGTGACGGTCTGTCCCGGCGCGAGTCGCGCGACGGTGTTCAAGCACCAGCAGTTGAACTGCGTGGGATGGAGCCGCAGGGGAATCCACAGCTGCGCGTGGTTCGGGTAGTCGAATCCCGCCGGCATCACGCCGATCACCTCGAACGGCTGGTTGTTGAGGCTGATCGTACGGCCCAGCACGGCGGAATCACCCCCGAACTGGATCTGCCACAGGGCGTGACCGATCACGGTCACGGTGGCGCTGTCGGACCGTGCGTCGTCGGCGACGAGCGTGCGCCCCAGCAGTGGCCTCGTGCCCAGCACGGTGAAGAAGTCCGTCGTCACGAGGCCCAGGTCGAGCCGCTGCGGATCGCCGTAGCCGGTCAGGGTGACCCCCGCGCCGCTGAACGCGGCCAGGGACTGCATCGTCCGGCTGCGCTCCTGATAGACCATGAACAGGCCTTCGGGATAGCTCACCTCGGGCAGGCCTTTGTCGGGGGCGGTCCCGAAGAACGTGATCAGTTGCTCGGCCCTGGGGAACGGCAGCGGCCGCAGCAGGATCGCGTCGACGACCCCGAAGAGCGTGGTGGTGGCGCCGATGCCGAGGGCGAGGGTGAGGACGGCGATGGCGGTGAACGCCGGGCGCAGTGCGAGCTGGCGCAGCGCGTAGCGGACGTCCTGCACGAGATTCGCGAGCCAGCCCGCGTCCCCCCCGGCCCCCGCGACGATCGGCTTCGGGTTCGCCGGGCGCTCGACCGCCCGCAGCGCCGCGGCGAGGACGTCGCTGCCCTCGAGCTCGGCCAGGGCCAGTGCCCGCGCCGTCGTGGGGGTGGCGCCGTGGGCGACGCGGTCGGCGTAACAGTCCTCCAGGTGCTGGGACAGCTCCTCCACGATCTCGGACTCCCGCTCGGCGCGGAGCGCGAGGTGCGCCAGGCGGTGACGGATCTCCGGAGCCCAATCAGGCATGGCGCAGCGTCGTGACGCGGTTGATGGCGGCGACGAACGCGAGCCAGCTGCGGCGCTGGTTGGCGAGCACCTTGGCCCCGGCCGCGGTGAGCCGATAGTAGCGGCGGCGGCGTTGGCGGGGCTTCTCCACCCAGCGGCCGCTGATCCAGCCGCGCGCTTCGAGCCGGTAGAGCAGGGGGTAGAGCGACGCGACCTGGAGCCGCACGATGCCGCGCGACCGCGCCGTGATGCGCTTGCTCAGCTCATAGCCGTGGCACGCCTCGTGTTCGAGGAGTGCGAGAATGAGAAAGTCCGCGTTCCCCGTTTTCCATTCGCGGTCGTGCATTGCCGAGTCCATATATGTGTAAGCAATATATATCGCTGCACGAGGATCGTCGCAAGCGGTCCAAAAGCGTCAGCGATGAAGTCGTGGCTGCGTCGTCGCGGCCCCCGAGCCCGGGCTCCACGTAGGACATCGACCGACAGCCGGCGTCGTCACAGACCGACATGACATGGGCGACGGGTCCGGCTGTCCGGCCCGACCTGGGCTGGTATCCTGCACGCAGCCTTCGAACCAATGGAAGTGATCGCCATGCGCGCCACCGTGCTCCAGGCTGTGTTCGTCCTGCTGCTCCCCCTTGCGGCCGACTGCGGGAAAGACGCCACCACGCCGACGCTCCCGCCGCCGGAGCCGCTGCACCAGGACGGGCTCTGGACCGTCAGCGGGAGCCCGTCCGCGATTCTCCGGCTGGACTCCGCGCAGCTGAGCGACACCGGGCAGCGCGACCCCGCGACCACCCTCACGACGCCCAGCGCTCGTCTCTTTGAGCTGGCCGGGGTCGCGTTCGACACCGCCGGCAACTTGTGGATCGCCAGTGAGGACGACTCCTTGCTGCTCGCCTTTGCGCCCGGTGCGCTCGCGAGCTCCGGGGTCAAGGCGGCCCGGACGGTGATTACGCCGATCCGGGGGTCTCTCCGCGGGCCAATCGCGCTGGCGTTCGACCGGCAGCACCGCCTGTGGGTCGCCAACAGCGAGAGTGCCACGCTGGTCCGTTTCAACACCGCCCAGCTAGCCGCGGGGGGCGCTCAGGCGCCAGCAGTGGTCCTGTCGGTGCCGGGAACCCCGCTGGCCATCGCCTTCGATGCCGCCGGATCGCTCTGGGTGTCCGACAACCAGTTCCACCGGATCTACAAGTACACGGCCGCGCAGCTCGCGGCGTCGGGGTCGCCGCCCCCGGCGTTCGTCCTGGACGGTGGGGGCTCCCTCCTGAATCCCACCGGCCTGGCGTTCGACGCCGCGGGGAACCTGTGGGTCGCCAACAACGGGAAGAGCAGCCTGGTCGCGTTCAGCCCGGCCCAGCTCGCCGGCGCCGGACCGTTGGCGCCGCACATCGTGATTTCCTCGAACAGTGGCTCCCTGAGCATTCCGGTGGGGCTGGCGTTCGATGACGACGGGAGCCTGTGGGTCATCGGGGGCGCCGGGGCGCTGACGCAGCTCGCCCCCGCGAGCCTGGGCGCGACCGGGGCGCCGGCGCCGAGCGCGCGGCTCAAGGTGAGCGGACGCACGCTGTTCTGGAGTGTGGCGTTCTGGCCCAAGCCGACCGGGCTGCCGCTGAACTGACCCCGGGTCTCCCCGGACGGTGCCGCCGTGCGGTTTGACGACCGGGCCGGCGGGAGCTACTTGATTCGGGCCGACCGTACCGCCGGAGGAGCCCGAATGAAGGTTGTCCTGATTCTGATGGTCCTCGTCGCCGCAGCGCTGGGCGTGTCCACTCTGTACTTCCGCGAGGGTGGCACGAAGGCGCGGCTGCGCACCGATTCCCTGGCCGGGGTCACGGACTCCCTTCGGTTCGAGGCGAGCGCCCTGCGGGCGCGCAACACCGCACTCGCCGCCGCGCTCGACACACAGATGACCGCGGCGTCGCGGCAGAAGGAAGCGGAGATCGGCCAGCTCAGAAACACCTACGACCAGCTCGTGCAGGACATGCAGTCGGAGATCGCCCAGGGACAGATTCAGATCACCCGTCTGGCGGACCGCCTCAGCGTGAGCCTGGTGGATCGGATCCTGTTTCCGTCCGGCGAGGCGGACATCACACCCGCGGGCATCCGGATCCTGCAGCGCGTCGGCAACGTCCTGAAGACCACGGAGGGCAAGATCATCCGGGTCGAGGGGCACACCGACAACGTGGCGATCAGCGACCGCCTGAAGGGCACGTTCCCCACCAACTGGGAGCTCTCCACCACCCGGGCGTCCAACGTCGTGCGGTTCCTCCAGGACACCGTCGGCATCGACCCCGCGCGCCTGCAGGCGGTGGGGCTCTCGGAATACCATCCGGTCGCGAGCAACGCGACGATCAAGGGCCGGAGCCAGAACCGGCGCATCGAGATTGCCCTCCTCCCCACCGGAGCGGGCAGCGAGCCGTAAGGCGCGCCTGTCAGGCCGCAGCCGGCAACACGGCTAGCACGGCGTCCAGTGTCGCGACTTGGGTCCCCGCCGCCCAGATACTGATCGTCGCAAAGTTGAGATGTCGCTTGCGCCGCACTTCCGCGTGCAGCAGCAGCTGGTCATGCGCCGGCCCGACCGCGTGATGGAACTCCGCACCGGTGCGCACCAGTCGGGGCCGGCCGCGCTGTCCCTGGGCCCAGGCCCAGAGGGCGACCAATTGACCGGCCGCTTCGATCAGGAAGCTTCCCGGGAAGATCGGGTCTCCGGGAAAGTGTTGTGCATACACCCAATGCTCCGCACTGAGATCGACTTCCCCCGTGATGGCGGCGCCCTCGAGCTGGGTAATGCGGGAAATCTGCCGCATCTGGCCCACGGGGAGGAAAGTGGCTTCGAGATCGATCAGGGAGCTGCGCGCGCTGGAGGTGGGACCGGC
>JBGPIW010000222.1:0-4948 GCA_041485045.1 Gemmatimonadota bacterium
CATCGGCGCCTCGTCCCGGAAGCGGTCGTCGTGGCAAACCGGGACCGCGTGGCCGGCGGCTTGGAGGCTCGGTCCCGGGGCGCCGATGTGTTGGTACTGGACGACGCGTTTCAGCTGTTGGGGGTCCAGCGGGATCTTAACATCGCCGTCCTCGCGGCCGAGCAGGAGCGGCTGTCGCCGTGGACGCTGCCGGCCGGTCCGTGGCGCGAGCTCCGCGGAGCCCTCGGCCGGGCGGACGTGCTGGTCGTGACGCGCAAACGCGTGGACGCCGACACCGCAGCCGTGCTCGCCGACGAGTTGGCGGCGCGATGGCCCAGGGCGAGCGTCGCGCTCGCACGCCTGGGCCTGCGAGATCTCGTCGGCATGCGGTCCGGCGTGCGGCACCCCCTGGACGGATTGCGCGGGCGGCAGGTGTTCGCGGCGGCGGCCATCGCGGACCCTGAAAGCTTCGCCGTGCAGGTGCGAGCCTCGGGCGCCACCGTGCAACTCGCGGCGTACCAAGACCATCACGAGTACGACGCCGCGGACGTGCGACGGCTCGTGCGGCTGGCGGCCGGCGCCGGTTATCTTGTGGTCACCGAAAAGGACGCCGTGAAGCTGCGCGCCTTATGGCCGGCCGAGGGGCCGGAACCGCTGGTCGCGGAGTTGGAGTGGATGTGGGAGCGGAATGGCGGGGCTGTGGTCCAGGCGCTGGACCGCGTGCTCGTCGCTCCCGTACACGAGCGTCGCCACCACTAACCACGACCCATGACCGACACCGCCTCCCCGACCGAGCCCTACGGCGTGATTCGTCCCGACAAGGACAGGTTTCTCTCCGAAACCAACCCGTTCGAATCGATGATGGAACGATTCGATCACGCCGCCAAACTGCTGAATCTCGATCCGGGCCTCTACAAGGTGCTCCGCAATCCGGAGAAACAGATCATCGTGTCGATTCCGGTGTTCCGGGACAACGGCGAGGTGGAGGTCTACACGGGCTACCGCGTGCTCTACAACACATCGCGCGGCCCGGCGAAGGGCGGCATCCGGTTCGATCTGAACGTCACTCTCGAGGAGGTGAAGGCCCTCGCGGCGTGGATGACATGGAAGTGCGCGGTGGTGAACATCCCCTTTGGCGGGGCGAAGGGCGGAGTGGTCTGCGATCCGTTCACGATGTCGATGGCCGAGCTGGAGCGCGTGACGCGCCGCTACACCTCGAACATCATCGAGACGTTGGGCCCCGATTCCGACGTGCCCGCGCCCGATGTGAACACCAACGAACGGGTGATGGCGTGGATCATGGATACGTATTCCATGCACCATCGTCACACGGTCACCGCGGTCGTCACGGGGAAACCCGTCGAAATGGGCGGGTCGCTGGGGCGGCGGGAGGCGACAGGGCGGGGGTGCATGATCGTCACGCGCGAGGCGCTGGCCCGGCTCGGGATGTCCCTGACGAAGGCGCGCGTCGCGGTGCAAGGGTTCGGGAACGTCGGCTCGGTCTCGGCGGACCTGCTGGCGAAGGAAGGGGCGACGATCGTGGCGGTGACGGACAAGTCGGGGGGCCTGTTCAACGCCAAGGGACTCGACATCCCCGACGTGCTGGCGTGGACGCGGGAGCACCGCCAGCTCACAGGCTACCCGCGGGCCGAGGCGATCACGAACGACGAGCTACTCACGTCGGATTGCGACGTGCTGGTGCCGGCGGCGCTGGAGAACGTCATCACCAGCAAGAACGCGAAAAAGATCAAGGCCAGGGTCATCTGCGAGGGCGCCAATGGGCCGACGACCGCGGGCGCCGACAAGATCCTGGAGGAAAGCGGGGTCTTCGTGATTCCCGATATTCTCGCCAACGCCGGCGGGGTGACGGTGAGCTATTTCGAATGGGTACAGGACCGCGGCGGCTACTTCTGGGACGAGGACACGGTGAACCGCCGCTTGGAAGCGATCATCACCCGATCGTTCAAAGAGGTCGTCACGCTCGCGGACAAGCACAAGGTGAACACACGCATCGCCGCCTACATGCTGGGGATCGACCGCGTGGCCACCATGCATCGGCTCCGCGGGATGTATGCCTGATGCGCTATCACCTCGTCGCGGTGGGGCGCCTCAAGAACGCGGGGCTCCGCGCGGCGTGTGACGAATACCTGAAGCGGTTGCGTCGCTACGCGCGGGTCGAAGAGCGAGAGGTGAAAGACGAGGCGCGTTTGCCCGGGGCCATTCCCGAGGAGGCGCGCCTCGTCGCGCTGTCGCGCCGCGGCGAATCCTGGAGCTCGACGGAGCTGGCCCGGCGCACGGCGGCGTGGGATCGGGACGGACGCGACGTGGCGCTCGCGATCGGCGGGGCGGAAGGATTGCCCACGCGGCTGCTGGGACAGGCGGAGCGCGTCTGGAGCCTGTCGCCGCTCACCTTCCCGCACGAGCTTGCCCGGGTGATCGTGCTGGAGCAGTTGTACCGCGCATTTACGATCCGGCGGGGGGAGCCTTACCATCGGGGCTCCTGATCTGGGGGACGAGGAACGGCAGGCGCTGCTGCGAGTGGCCCGGCAGGCCCTCCAGGCGGCCCTGGACGGCCCGACGGACCCGGTTGGGGTGTCGGCAGGGTCTGACGCCCTGGGCCGCCCCGGAAGGGCGTTCGTCACGCTGCGACACGACGGTGAGTTGCGAGGCTGCATCGGACAGGTCGGGTCCGAACGCCCGCTCGCTGAGGTCGTGTGGCGCGCGACCGTCCTCGCCGCCACCGACGATCCGCGTTTTCCCCCGGTGGCTCGGGAGGAGCTCGAAGGGCTGCGCCTCGAAATCTCGGTGCTGTCCGAGCCGTTGCGGATGGGGATCGCGGACCCCGCGTGCATCGAACCGGGGCGGGACGGGGTGATGGTGCGGCGTGGCCGGCGGCAGGGCCTCCTGCTTCCCCAGGTGGCGATCGAGCAGCGCTGGGATGCGGCGGCGCTGCTCGCGGCTGTGTGCCGCAAAGCAGGCCTTCCGGTCGACGCCTGGCGCCGGCCCGATTGCGAGCTCTACGTGTTCCAAGCGGACGTGTTCGGCGAATGACGGAGTGGTTCGAACAATGGTTCGGGGAAGAGTACCACGCCCTGTATCCGCACCGCGATTCGGAAGACGCCCGGCGAGCGGTGGAGCTGATCCGCCGGGTCGCCCCGTGGCGTCCCGGCAGCGCGGTGCTGGACCTGGCCTGTGGTGCCGGGCGGCATGCCGCGGAACTGGAGCGTGCGGGCGCCCGGGTGACCGGCGTCGACCTCTCCCCGGCGATGCTGCACCGGGCGCGGCACCGCACTCAGGCGCTGCTCGTGCGGGGAGACATGCGTGCGTTGCCGTTCCGCGCCGGCAGCTTCGGGCTCGTGGTGAATCTCTTCACGTCCTTCGGCTACTTTCGCTCCGACGCCGAGCACGGCCAGGTTTTGCGTCAGGTGGCGCTGGTGCTCGAGCCTGGTGGCCGGTTCATCCTGGACTACCTGAACGCCGAACAGGTACGACGCACGCTGCGGCGCGACAGCGAGGAGATCTCCGATGGGGACGTGGGCGCCCGGGTGCGCCGCCGGTTCAGTGAGGAGGGTCGCTAC
The DNA here is from genome assembly GCA_041485045.1 of Gemmatimonadota bacterium. Lineage (GTDB taxonomy): Bacteria > Gemmatimonadota > Gemmatimonadetes > Gemmatimonadales > GWC2-71-9 > DASTHG01. The sequence goes on from JBGPIW010000222.1 coordinate 3,558, forward strand.
GTGGTGAAGGAAATCGAGCTGCGGGCCGAGAATCGAAGCTTTCAGGAGCGCGTCCGGTTGTTCACCGCCCAGGAGCTCGAAGCGTTGATGGTCGACGCCGGGCTCGACGTCGTCGAGCGGTTCGGGGATTACGACGGCTGTCCGCCGGCCGGCGACGCGCCACGCTCGATTCTCGTGGCAATGCGGCGGTGACCCCCCGCCTCGTCGCGACGCCGATCGCGCCGGCTCCCGCCGTGGCGACGTTGCAGCGCATGCCGCCGCGCCCTGTCGCGCAGCCGCTCGTCGCCACCACGCTTCCCGGTCCGGGACGCGACCGGCTGGCGGCGGGTGACGTCCTCGTGGTCACCACGGGCCAGCAGCCCGGACTGTTCACCGGACCCCTGTACACCGTCTACAAGGCGCTCTCGGCCATTGCTCTCGCGGCCCGGCTCGAGCGGGAATGGGGTGTGCCGGTCGTTCCCGTCTTCTGGGTGGCCGGGGATGATCACGATTTCCAGGAAGCCAATCACGCGACGATCCTCAACGCCGCAGGTACTCCGGTGCGCATCGTGCTGCGGGAGCGTGCGGCGGAATCCCCGGCATGGCCCATGTCGCGGGAGCGGTGCGGTCCGGAAATCCTCGAGGCGCTCGCCCGTCTGCGGGCGGAAACGCCCGATAGCGAGTTCAAAGAAGACATCCAGTCGTGGCTCGCGACGGCCTACCACCCCGATGCGAGTCTGGCGGACGCCTTCGCGGACGCCGTGCACGCCCTGCTGGGTCCGCTCGGTCTCGCCGTGGCCCGTCCCTATGCATCGCCGGCGAAGCGCGAGATGGCCCCGTGGCTGCTGCGCGGCCTGGACCTCACGTTGGCCGACGGGCTCAGCCCGGTGCTGGTCGAGGCATCGCTGGGCCGCGATCGGCTGCGACGCGACGGCGATCACTTCCTGACACGGCGCAGCGGAGAGCGCTTCACGCGCGCCGACCTCGAGAAGCTGGCGGCCGAATCCCCCGAACGGCTATCGCCGAACGTCCTGCTCCGTCCTGTGGTGGAAGCCGCCCTGTGGCCCACCGTCGCGTACGTGGCGGGTCCGGGAGAGCTCGCCTACCTGCCCGACGCCGCGCCGCTCTACCGGGCGCTGGAGGTGAAACCTCAGACGCCGGTGCCGCGGTGGTCCGGGCTGCTGGTGGAGAGCCGAGTACAGCGCGTGCTGGAGAAACATGGGCTGCGGCCGGAGGATTTCGCCGGGCCCCCGGGAGCCGTGGAGGCGCGCCTGGTGCGGGATCAGCTGCCGGCAGAAGTCGCCGAAACGCTGGAAGGGCTGCAGCGCGATCTGCGGACGTCTTACGGGCGCCTCTCGGGCGGAGTCGCCCGCGTCGACCCGACGCTCGAGCGCACGGTGGAATCGGCGCGC
>JBGPIW010000223.1:0-4903 GCA_041485045.1 Gemmatimonadota bacterium
AGCGCAACGCCCACCAGATCCTGGATCGACAGGTCGGCGCCGGCCAGGTCGGCGAAGGCCCGCGTCACCGACACGGTGAGGGCCGCCGACGACGACAAGCCCCCGCCAATCGGAACGTCGCTCGCCACCGCCAATCGGGCGCCAGGCGGCGCACCGCCGAGCCGCACCAACTCTCGCTGGACTCCCACCACGTAGCCCGCCCATCCCTGCGGCAGCGCGCCATCCCAACGAACGCGCTGCACGAGTCCGTCACGCAAGGAGACGAGATCGATCCACCCCGGCTCACCTGGCCCCGCCGCCGCGGTGGTGCGCGCGGCAATCGCCATCGGCAGCACCGGCCCGCCGTTGTAGTCGGTATGCTCACCCAACAGATTGACGCGACCAGGGGCGCTGGCGGCGTGCGCTGGTGGGCCTCCGAACGCGGCCTGAAACAGGGCTATCGCTTGCACTCGCATGGGTTTGACAAGGGTGCGGCCGAATGGTACCGTAACCGAGCCGATTCCACTACCCGCACTCATCCGCCTTTTGGAGACCTGCCTATGCGTCGGTTCATGTGGTTGCTGCTGGCCGGCGTTCCCTCCCTTCTCGGCGCCCAAGGATTCGGCGTGTACGAGCACAACACCTGCACCATGGGACGTGGCGGGGTGGCAGCGGCGCGTCCCTGCGCAGACGGCTCCGCCATTTTCTTCAATCCGGCTGGGCTCGCCGGACTGGCGGGCACCCATCTGAGCGCGGGTGTCACGTTGATCCACGCGCAGGGCGGCTTCACCGACGACCTCTTCGCGAAGAAGACCGACCTCACCAACCCCACCATCCCCGTGCCGAGCGGCTACTTCACCTACGCGCTGAGCCCCAAGCTTACGGTCGGCATCGGGGCGTACGCCCCCTACGGACTGGAGACGAAGTGGCCGATTGCGGGATTTGACGGTCGCTTCATGGGATACAACACGAAGATCCATTCAATTTACGTCCAGCCGACCATCGGCTATCAGATCGGGGACTGGCTCAAGGTGGGCGTGGGAGTGGCCTATATCCACAGTACGCTCGAGCTGCATGAGCGCCTCGACCTGGCGACGCAGTCCCCCGCGCCGGGGATCACCTTCGCTGCGCTTGGAGTGCTCCCTGGCACCGATTTCGGCAACGCGGACTTGAGCGCGAGCGGCAATGGGTTCGCAGTCAACTTCGGTGGCATCATCAAGGTCACCGACCGCTTCTCCATCGGCGGGCATTGGGTCACCAAGAAGACGATCACTTACGACGGCGCTGCCGCGTTCGACCAAATTCCCACGGGCCTGACGCTGGCGCCCAATAACCCACTAGGGCTGCCGGGCGGCACCCCGGTGGACGTGATACTGGCCTCCGAATTCGCTACCGGCGGCGCCCTTACTGGCGGTGCCGCCACCACCTCCATCATCATGCCGCCCCAGGGCTCCCTCGGTTTCGCGTACAAGGTGCGTGACAACTGGACGGTCATGGCGGATTACCAGTACGTCGTGTGGGGCTGGTTCCAGAGCGTTGTCATCAAGTTCACGAACCCGGCGACGCCGACACTCACCTTGAGCCCGAAAAGCAAGGACAGTCACGGTGTGCGCCTCGGGACGGAGTACGAACCCTCCCCCAAGCTCACGTTGCGCGGAGGGTACCTGTACCACACCGCCTCTTCTCCAGTTGACTTCGTCACCCCGCTGCTTCCCGAGGCGCCGCGCAACGAATTCACCGTAGGCGTCGGATACACGTTCACGCCCAAACTCCACGGGGATTTCGCCTATCAGTACATCGCCCAGCAAGACCGGCGGGGGCGGGTGTTCCCGCCGCCGGTCAGCAACACGGGCGTCTACGAATTCTCAGCCCACCTGTTCGGTGCCGGGCTGGCCTACACCTTCTGAGCGCGAGGCGCGGAGACCATGACTCTGACCAGTAAGCTCTTCGGCGTCGCCGTCACCGGTGCCCTCCTCGCGGCGGCGTGCCACAACGACGAGCTGTTCCGGCCGCCCAACTCGCAGCCGATCGATCCGCTCTTCGCTCGGTACGTCTCAATGGGCAATTCGATCACCGCCGGCTTCCAGTCGGCCGGGATCAACGACAGCACGCAGCTCCAGTCGTACGCCAATCTGCTGGGTCGCCAGATGCAGGCGCCGTTCTTCATGCCGCTCTTGAACCGGCCCGGGTGTCCGCCACCGATCGACTCGCTCTTCCGCGCGGCGGGGCCGCACCGGGTCGGTGGCGGCACGGCGACCACCTGCGCGTTGCGCCGATCCCAGTCGATCCCACCGCCATATATCAGTGACGTGGCCGTGCCGGGCGCCGAGGCCATCGACGGCACGACGAACTCGGCCGGCAACTCCAACGCCCTAACCACGCTCATCCTGGGCGGGCTCACGCAAAGCCAGGCGATGCAGCGGGCGAACCCCACGTTCGTCACGGTCTGGCTGGGCAACAACGACGTGCTCGGCGCAGCCACCAACGCCGCCAACGCCGGCGATTCGACCAAGGTCACCGACAGCACCGAGTTCGCAAATCAGTATAAGGCGGTGCTCGATGCGATCGACGCCACGCCGGCGGGCGGCGAGGGAGTGTTGGTCGGCGTTGCGAATGTGACGCTGCTTCCGTTCTTTTCGCTGGGCCAAGTGTACTTCTCGATCAAGAACCTGACGGCGAATTTCCCGCCCAATTTCCTCGTCGGACTGAACTGCGCCCCCAGCACATCGGGCGGCAAGGGCGACTCCGTGCTGGTGCCGTTCCAATTCGGCCTCGCCCTGATCGGGCAAGCTGCCGCCAACCCGGCCGGCACGTACACCCTCGATTGCACAGAGCCGCAGACGGTTCAGCCGGCGGAGCTGCTGCGGCTGGTGCGGGCCGTGAATCAGTACAACACCACGATCCAGGCACAAGCCGCCGCTCGCGGCTATGCCTACGTCGATCCCAATGCGTTGTTCGCCACGCTGCCTCCCGGCTCGATTCCCCCGTTCCCGACGACTGCGGGAGCGACCTCGGTGACAGCACCGTTTGGGGCGTTCTTCAGCCGCGACGGGGTTCATCCCTCGGCGGCGTCGCACAAACTCGTGGCGAATGCCCTGATCCTGGCGATCAACGCGAAATACAACACGACCCTCGCGCCGATCCCCTGACGCGAACCCCGTGGCCGCCCAGGGGTAACGAGGACGGCACCCAGCTGCAGTCGGGTGCCGTCCTGTAATGCGCGACCACGCCTCGCTCCTCCTGCTCCTTGCCGCCGCGGCTATCGCCCGGTCGCCCGCCCTCACCGCGCAAGCGGTGGAGCGAACCGATACCCCACGCCGCGGTGCACTCCGGATCACGTTCGATCCTCGCATCCAGACATGGGAGAGCGAATACGCTCCAACCGGCCGGCAGCCGCTGGGCGCGGTCTTCGCGGGCGACTCCATCACGCAGTGGCGGCCCGGGGTCGCCCTCGTCCAGCAGAATCTCCGCACCGCGACAGGGCTCGGGGGCTACGTCGCAACGCTGGGCGGCACCCTCCTCGCCATCCGCGCCGAGCGGCGGGTCATGCCGGTCGGCTTCGAGTACGGGATCACGCCGCACCTGTCGCTCAGTGCGACCGTGCCGATCGTGCGGCTGGCGGTGCGGGAGCACTTCCGCGCGAACCCGGCAGGATCGAATCTCGGCGCGCTCCCCGATACAGCGAACTACGCTGCGTTCTTCAGCCACCTGAGCACCGCGCTCACGCAGCTCAGCGATAGCATCGTCGCGGGCGCGTACGGAGGCCCCGGGAGCCCCGCGTACCTGCGCGCGCAGGCGCTGCTCGCCCAAGGAAGAACGCTCGACTCGGCACTCTCCATTGCCGTCCACGATTCCGCAGCGTTGTTTCTGCCGATCGCGGGATCCGACGCGGGCCGGGCGCTCACCGCCATCGTAGCCGGACTGGGACAGGCCCTCGCGGATACGTTCAACATCGCCGCGTTCTCTCGGGACAGCTTTCTGCTCCCGGCGATCCCGGTGCCCGGCGATACCGCGGCCGGCCTGCTCGACGCGCGTTTGCGCGCGCTCGGCCTCTCGCCGTTCGCCGATACGCGACGGCGGCTGCGGTTCTTCCCGGGGGACGTGGAGCTCGCCGCCAAGTACCGCTTCCTCGCGCGGGCGAACTACGCGGCCGCCGCGAGCCTGCTCATCCGTCTCCCCACGGGACACCAGGACTCACCCAACGATCCGTTCGACCTGGCGACCGGGGATCATCAGACCGACGTCGAAGGCCGCCTGACGGGAGAGGTAACGCTGTGGGGACGCCTGTGGCTGAATCTCTCGGTGCGTGGCGCGCGGCAGCTGCCCGGGCAACGCGAGCGTCGCATCGCCCCTGTGACCCAGCTATTCGTGCCGGACACGACACTCGCCCGGTTGCGCTGGGACCCGGGTGACTACGTGGCGGTGGACGCTGCGCCACTGTTCCGGTTTTCGCGCTTGTTCGCGGCCGGCATCACGTTCGGCTACTACACGCAAGGCCGGGATCGCTACGCGTTTCTCTCCGCGGGAGACTCGAACGCCGTGGCGAGTCGGGTGGGCGGACCGATCGCTCCCGCCGTGCTCGAGGCTGGAACGGGAATCCGGTACGCGCGGCTGGGGGTGGCCGCGACCTTCTCGGGCCCACGGCTCGAGGGCGGCTTCTCTGTGGAGCGGACGATCAGCGGCGCGGGCGGCCCGGTGCCGGTCGCGACCGTGTTTCGGATCGTGATGCGGCAGACGATTCTGCTGTTCTGAGCAGCTCCTCGGCGTGGCGCCGGGCGCTCGCCGAATCGTGATCGCCCAGCATCCGGGCGATCTCCCTGACGCGATCTTCGCCTTCCACCAGGCGGACGTCGCTGGTCGCCACTCCGCCGCGGTCGCGCTTGGCGACCGCGAGCTGCCGATCCGCCCGGGCGGCGATCTGCGG
>JBGPIW010000224.1:0-4880 GCA_041485045.1 Gemmatimonadota bacterium
GGGCGATAGCCGCTGCTACCGGCTGCGCGACGGACGGCTGGAGCTGATGTCCAAGGACCAGACGGTGGCGCAGGCGCTGGTGGACGCCGGCTCGTTGACCGAGACGGAAGCGCACCGCTCGCCGTTCCAGGGCGTCCTCGCCAGCGCGCTGGGCGGCCGCGAGGCGTCCCCGATGACCCGCACCACCGAGATCCGCTGGGACGACGTGATGCTGCTGTGCACCGACGGGCTCACGAAGCATGTGCGCGACGAGGAGATCGAGGCCGAGCTGCGGGAGCTGCGTACGGCGGAAGCATCGTGTCGTCGGCTCGTGCAGCTGGCACTCGAGCGGGGCGGGAGCGACAACGTGACCGTGCTGATCGCCCGGTTGAAAGCGCGTTCGGCGGGCCACTGAGGTCCAGGGTTAGTTCCCCCTCTCCCGGAGGGAGAGGGGGTCAGGGGGTGAGGCCCTTGGAGCAGGAAGCCGCAGCGCAAGCAGCGCCGCGACCGCGGCGAGCCCCGCGAACGTCACCAGCGCGCCCGCGAAACTCCCGGTGGCGTCCCGCACGAGTCCAACGACGTACGGCCCGGCAAACCCTCCGATATTGCCGATCGCGGTGACGAGCGCGATGCCGCCTGCCGCGGCCGAGCCGCTGAGCGCGACGGTGGTCAATCCCCAGAACGGCCCGAACGATCCCGCGATGCCGATGGCAACGATCGTGAGCGCCGCGGTGGCGAGCAGCGGGGTGTGCAGCACCATGGCCGTCGCCCCGAAGCCCAGGGCCGTGACGAGCGCGGAGAGGGACACATGCAACCGGCGCTCGCCGGTCCGATCGGAGTGCGCGGCGATCCACAACATCGCGAGCGCCGCCACGAGCGGCGGCCCGGTCGAGAACACGCCGACGGCGAAGTCGCTCAGGCCCGAGGCTCCCCTGATGATCTGTGGCAGCCAGAGCAGCTGACCGTACCCCACCAGCACCATCAGGAACCAGACGCTCGCGAACCGCCAGAGGACCGGCATGCGGAGCAACTGCCCAACCGACGGCCGGACCGGTGCGGCGTCAGGCGGGCCCTCGGACGTCAGCTGGTCCGCGAGCCACGATCGGCTTTCCGGCGATAGCCAGTGAGCGTCAGCGGGACGATCCGTCAAGTAAACCAGAACGAGGCCTCCCAGCACGATCGAGGGCAGACCTTCGAGCAGAAACACCCACTGCCACCCGGACAGGCCGGCGAGGCCGTGGAGGCCGAGGAGCCACCCTGAGATCGGACCTCCGATGATCTGGGCGACCGGGATCGCCGTCATGAAGCGCGCCACGGCACGCGCACGGTCGGCCGCCGGGAACCAGTAGGTGAAATACAGGATCACGCCGGGGAAGAACCCCGCCTCCACGACGCCGAGCAGGAAGCGGAGCAGGTAGAAGCTGGCCGGACCCCGCACCAGCATCATGCTCGAGGCCACGAGGCCCCAGGCGATCGTGATTGTCGCGATCCAGCGGCGCGCGCCGACGCGCGCCAGCAGCAGGCTGCTGGGGACCTGGAACAGCACGTAGCCGAGGAAGAACATGCCGGCGCCGAGCCCGTAGGCGGCGCCGCTGAACCCCAGGTCGCGGTTCATCTGCAGCGCCGCGAAGCTGACGTTCACGCGGTCCAGGTAGTTCGCGATGAACAACACGAAGAGGAACGGGATCAGCCGCCGGGTGATGCGGCTGAGGGTGGTCTGCGCGAGCGAGTCCGGCGCCGGCCGCACCTACCCCTCGGCGGCGAGCCGGGCGAGCCGCTGTTGCACGTCGCGCACCGCGGGCTGCAGCTCGGGGTCCGCGTTCTTCCACAGATCGACGAAGCGGCCGTAGTACTCCCGGGCCTGAGCGCGATCGCCCTTGGCCTCGTACAGCTCACCGAGACGTTGGTAGCTCCGGGCGAGCGCGTACGAATGTGTATACAGACCGTAGGGCGCAGGCCGCGTCACGAGCTGCTGGTAGAGCGCGAGCGCCGAGTCCGGTTGGCCCATCTTGTCGTACGCCTGCGCCATCTCGAACCACGCGCAGATGGGACATCCCATTTCCTGCCGGGCGGCGACGTACTGCGCCATCGCTTCCGGATAGTGTCCCTGGGCTTTGGCGATTTCCGCCGCCGCCCAGAGCCGTCCCGGGTTGCCGCGACGCTGTTCCTCCGGTACAGCGCGCTCGTATTCGGCGAGCACGCGCTGTGCCTCCGCGACGCGGCCGGCGGCGGCGTAGAGCTGCGCCAGGTCCGGGTACGGCCGAGCCTCGGGGGCGATGCCGGCGAGCGGATGACGGGCGAGCGCGGCGGCCACCTTCGCCAGCGCGTCGTTGGGCCTGTTCCGGTAGCGCAAGTCCAGCCAGGCCGTCCCGATCGCCGCCGCGATATAATCGGCCGGCAGCTGGCGGAGTTCGGCATCGGGCTGCGCTTCGCGCAGATACTGGGTGGAGCGGGCCAGTTGTCCCTGGACCTCAGCGACCTGCGAGAGCGAGAAAGTCGCCGCTTCGTGCCACCCCGTGCCGGCACGCTGGCCGTTGCGCAGGTCGCTCCACAGCCTCGCGGCGCTGGGAAAGTCATGCTGCGCAGCGGCGAGGAAGGCGCGCTGGTTGGTCGCCCCGGGGTCGTTCGGCCACGCGCGGGCGTAGCGCTCGGTGGTCGCCTGTGCGTCCGCGAAATGGCCTTGGAGCGCCTGGCTCTCAAAGGTCGTCTGATAGTAGATGCCTCCGTATCCCAGGTCGATCCCGTGCACGACCAGACTCTCGGCGGCCGCATACCGGCCCAGGCGGTTCAGCAGGTTGGCGAGATTGTTCAACGCCACGTCGCTATTCGGGTCGATCTCGAGCGCCGCGCGGTACGCCGTGGCAGCACGCTCGGGATCGTAGGCGCCGCGCTCGTAGTACCACGCCGTCGTGAGGCTCTGTTCGAGATCGGACAGCCGGTCGCCGTGGCGGAACGCCTTCGTAGCCGCCGCCACCGTCTGCTCGCTCGACCCGCCGGTGTTGTTCAGGGCCACCGAGAGCTTGCGGTACGCCATCGCGAACCCGGTGTCCAGCGCCGTGGCTTCCCGGAGCAGCGGGATCGCCCCCTCCTGGTCCCCCTGGTTGAACAGCCGGATCGCCTGCGAGTACTTGCGCAGCGCCTCGAGCGACCCGGTGGTGACCTGGGCGAGCGGAGCCGTAGAGCGGATCGTCCGGAACGACTCACCGATCCGCTCGCGCAGCTCGCTCGAGAGCTTGTCGAGGGCGTCGATCAGGTGCGCGCCGTCCGCCGCGGTCGCCCGCACGGCCGTGAGCACCGATCCATCCGCGGCGGAGATCACGCTCGCTGACAGGAGATAGCCGCGATCCACGGGATCGATCTGTCCGGTCACGACCGCCGTGACCCCTTCGCGCTCGGCGACTTCCCTCGCCAGGTCGGTGTTGAGGCGCGCAGCGGGATCGCGCTGCATGCGGGCGAGCGCCGCGCTCACCGCTTTGGCATCGATCAGCTTCACGGTCGGTGACTGCGCCAGGTCGACGCGAAACGCTTCGGTGAGTGTCGGGCCGAGTGTCGTGTCGGCCGAGCGGTTCACGAACTCCGCGAGCATCACCTTCTGGCGCTCCTTCAGCGCGCCCGAGGCGAGGAGCGTCCCGACTGGTCCGATCCCGAGCGCGCGCATGCCCATGTACACCACCGTGCCCAGGGCCAACGCACCGAACGCCGCGGCGCCGCCCAGCAGCGCGCGGCGCCAGGTGAACAACCGGCGCAGCCCTCCGGCGGATGGCGCGGAAACCATCCCGGTCGTGCGCGCGACGGCCCGTTGGCGCTCGTACTTCCCGGTCATGAGCACGATCGGGAGGCCGATAACGAGGAGGGCGACCGCGCCGTCGAACACCCAGTCCGGCAGGCCCAAGGCCACCATCAGCAGATAGACGAGTGCGAGCAGCGCGACCGCGGCGGCGCCGAACAGCGCCGCGACGCGCAGTGGGTGACTGCGCCGGATCGCGGTTTCGGTGCCAGAGGAGATCGGCGTCGCCCCGGTGGGCGCCATCCCGCCCGACGGGGTGGTCATCGCGACCAACAAGCCCAACAGCTCCTCGGCGCGCTGCACACGGTCGGCCGGTTTCTTTTCGAGGCAGCGCATCACCAGCGCATTCAGCGCGACGGGCATCGCCGGCCGGTGCGCGCTCGGTGGGTCGGGGACCTGGGTGACGTGGGCGGCGAGCGTCGCGGCCGGCGACATGCCGGTGAAGGGTGGCCGCCCGCACAGCATCTCGTACGCCATGGCGCCCACGGCGTACAAGTCGGCGCGCTGGTCGACGTGCGGGTCGGCAGCGGCCTGCTCGGGCGCCATGTACGCGGGGGTGCCGAGCGCCACGCCGAGAGACGTGAGGGTCGAGTCACCGCTGGCCGCACTGACCGCCTTGGCGACGCCGAAGTCGGTCACCACCGCGTGCTGGCCGCTGATCAACACGTTGTCCGGCTTGATGTCGCGGTGGACGACGCCGCGCCCGTGGGCATAGGCGAGCGCGTCCACGACGTCCCGCAGAATGTGGATCACCTCGCCCACCGGCAGCTCGCCTTCGCGGGCGAGCTTGGCGCGCAACGATTCTCCCTCCACCAGCGGCATCGTATAGTAGAAGAGGTCGCCCGATTGGCCGGCGGCGTGCAACGGCACGATGTGCGGATGCTGCAGCGAGGCGGCGAGCTGAATCTCGCGCCGGAACCGCTCGACGTTGACGCCGGCGGCCATTTCCGGCGGGAGCACTTTTACGACGACCCGGCGGCCGAGCGCGGTTTCCTCGGCCAGGAAGACCCGGCTCATCCCGCCGCCGCCCAGCTCCTTGTCGATGCGGTACGCGTCGCCCAAGGCAGCCTGGAGGCGGTCACGGAGCTCGGTCATGTGACGATCAAGATAGGAC
>JBGPIW010000225.1:0-4861 GCA_041485045.1 Gemmatimonadota bacterium
AGACGGTACACACGATCCACGTGTGCGTCGTATAGCGCGCGTTCCGCCGCAGGCTCCCCCGCGCGGACGCGGGAGATCAGTTCACGTTCGTCCACGCAGCTCCGTACGGGAGACGGTCATACCTGTGACACGGACTGGGGAGAAACAGTTGCGAATGGTTAGGTGGCAGGACAGACACGCGTAGACGCAGTAGACGCTTATTGGTCGACGGGTTGAGGAGGAAGGAAACCGCTACGCGTCTGTGCGACTGTGCGCGCTTGTCCTCTTACCGGGTACCGAACAGCCTGTCACCTGCATCTCCAAGGCCGGGGAGGATATAGCCCTTGTCGTTGAGCTGACGATCCAGCGCCGCGGCGTAGATCGGCACATCGGGGTGCTCGGTCTGCATGCGCCGGGCGCCCTCGGGGCAGGCGACGAGGCACAGGAACCGGAGGCGCTGTGCGCCGGCCTTCTTCAGTGTGGTGACGGCATCCGCGGCGGAGCCGCCGGTCGCGAGCATCGGGTCCAGCACGAAGAAATCGCGCGTCACCCCGTCGCGCGGGATCTTGAAGTAGTACTCGACCGGCTGGAGCGTCTCGTGGTCGCGGTAGATCCCGATGTGCCCCACGCGAGCCGAGGGGATCAGCTGGGCGATGCCCTCGACCATGCCCAGGCCGGCTCGCAGGATCGGCACCAACACGAGCTTCTTGCCCGCGACGCGCTCGCCCTGCATCCGCTCCAACGGCGTCTCGATCTCCACCGGCTCGAGGGGCAGATCCTTGGTGACTTCGTAGGCCATGAGCATCGCAATCTCGCTGACCAGCTGCTTGAAATCCTTCGTGGTAGTGCGGCGATCGCGCAACAGGCCGAGCTTGTGCCGGATCAGGGGATGATCCAGGACGGTGAGATTCGGATGCGGGGTGGCGGCCATACTGATGCGGAAAGCTAGTTGAAACTTCGGCCCTGCGCGCTAGAATGACCTTGGATCCTTCGTCCTCCCTTTCGAGGAGTCGTCATGAAGCGCCTCACCGTCCTCGTCCTGGCCGCGCTCGTGGGCGCCGGGACGCTCGCCGCGCAGGCCCCTGCGAAGCGGCGGGTGGCCGTGCTCGATTTCGACTACGCCACGGTCCATCAATACGTATACGACTTGTTCGGCAGCGACCAGGACATCGGCAAGGGCATCGCGGACATGCTGGTGACCAACCTGGTGCGCAACGGCACGTATTCCGTCATCGAGCGCAAGCAGCTCGATCGCGTGCTGCAGGAGCAGAACTTCCAACAGTCGGGCCGCGCCGATCCGTCGTCGGCCGTTCAGCTGGCCCGGATCCTCGGAGTGGACGCCATCATCATCGGCAGCATCACCCAGTTCGGCCGCGATGACAAGAAACTGGGTGTGGGTGGTATCGGGGCGCACCTCCCGGGTGGGATCGGTCTGGGTGGGTTCGGCAAGAAATCCGCCAAGGCGGTCGTGCAGATCGACGCGCGCATCGTGAGCACCACGACGGCGGAGATCCTCGGCGTGTCGACCGGGCACGGCGAGTCGAAGCGCTCCAGCATCTCCATGGTCGGCGGGCTGGCGATCGGCGGCACCGGAGCCATCGGGGCGCTCGACATGGGGAGCACGAACTTCGCCAACAGCATCATCGGCGAAGCCACCCGCTCGGCGGTCGACAGCCTGACGACAGAACTGGTGTCCTCGTCGAGCAGGATTTCGGAAAACGTGGTCCAGATCCAGGCACTGGTGGCCGATGTGTCGGGCGGCGAGGTCACGATCAACGTGGGCACCGGGGCCGGCGTGCGCGTGGGTGGCGAATACGACGTCACGCGGCCGGGCCGCGAGATCCGGGATCCCGCCACGGGTCGCGTGCTCCGGCGCGTCACGACGGCGGTGGGAAAGCTCAAGATCACCCAGGCGGACGAGGGATCGGCCACCGGGACGCTGAGCGGTGGGCCCGCACGCGTGGGCGATTGCGTCGGGAGTTGTCCGGCGAACACCGGAGGTGGAGGCGGCGCCGCTCCGCCGGCAGTGGAGCCCTTGAACCAATCCAACGCCCCGCCTCCGCCATCGGGCGGCGGCGTCTTGCCGGCACTCTACTCCAGGCCGGTCTCGGGACCGTTCACGTGGGGCATGTACGGCTTCAAGGGAACGGAGCACTTCCGGTACAACGTGCAGCAGCGCGACGGCAACGAGAACAAGACGGGGACGTACACGTTCGACGCCCGCCCGGCGGGCGGCGGACGCTTCACACTGTCGGTGGCGGGCTCCCTCGGCGGCGACAGCTATTCCTCGACCGTCACGCTCGGTCCGAACGAAGGCGTGCCGATGATGCAGCTCATCGCCCTCGGGCCGGTGGGGCTCGCGCTTTTCAACCCGGTGTGGATGTTGCTCCTGGGCGGCCATCAGTGGGAGATCGGCAACGGGTGGCAGCAAACGCAGAACGGCAAGACGACATCGTTCAAGGTCGAGTCGCAATGCGCGCAGGCGGGCGTAAGTGGCGCGCGCGGCGTGTGGCGCGAGAACCAGCAGGTATTGATGGACATGTGCGTCAGTCCGAACGTCGGCCTGCCACTCGCGGTCACCTTCAACGGGGACGACGGCTCCAGCTCGACCGCTATGCAGTTGGTGGAGTTCCGGCCGTAGCGCACCGTCCCTGCTTCCCCGTACTCGGACCAGACGCGAGGGGCTCCGTGTGAGCCCCTCGTTTCCATGGAGTCGCTCGTGACCTCTTTTCGCCGATCCCAGGGTTGCCTGCTTACCGGGCTGTTGACCGTCGTGTGCGCCGGGGCGGCCGGCGCGCAGACGCCCGCGCTACCGCGCCTGCTGACGGCGGGGGACCTCATCTACCGGATGCGCGGTGTCTCCGATCCCCAGCTCTCTCCCGACGGCAATTGGGTCGCGTACACGGTGACCTCGACCGATTCAGCCAAAGACAAACGGGATACGGACATCTGGATGGCGAGCTGGGACGGCACTCAGTCCATCCGCCTGACGTCCCGCCCCGAGAGCGAGACCGCGCCACGCTGGAGCCCCGACGGACGTTACCTCGCGTTCCTCTCGGGCCGCGACGATGGCGACGGCAGCCAGGTGTGGCTGTTGGACCGGCGCGGGGGCGAGGCGCAACGCCTCACCACGATCAAGGGCGGGGTGGATGCGATGGAGTGGTCACCCGACTCCAAGCGCCTCGCGCTGGTCGCCACCATCGATCTCGACACGACGAAGCGTGCGGACAGCGCGAAGCAGAAGCCGATCGTGATCGATCGGTATCTCTTCAAGCAAGATGGTGACGGGTACCTCACGACGAAGCGCAGTCACCTGCTCCTGTTCGACATCGCGACCAAGCGAGTGGACACCCTCACGACCGGCGCGGCGGACGACGGCGATCCCCGCTGGTCTCCCGACGGGTCTCGCATCGCGTTCGTGCGGAGCCCGGCGCCGGAGCCGGGGACGGGAGAAGAGTCGGACGTGTTGGTGGTGGAAGCGCGGCGCGGCGCGACTCCCCGGGCCCTGACCGCGTTTCCCGGTCCCGATGGCGGGCCCCTGGCGTGGAGCCCCAACGGCGACTGGGTGGCGTTCTTTCGGACCGACGATCCGAAATACTACGCGTACCAGATGCAGAAGCTCGCGATCGTGCGCAGCGATGGGAGCGCGCCCGCCCGCATCTTGACCGCCGCGTTCGATCGCCCCGTGGGATCGCCGACCTTCACGGCCGACGGTCAATCGGTGCTGGTACTCACCGATGATGATCGTGCGACGTATCTCGTCCGCGTATCGGTGGCCGGCGGCCACGCGGAGCCCATCGGCCGCTCCCGGCAGGTCGTGCTCCGCTACTCGGCCGGCGTGTTCGCCGGCCCACGGACGGCCCTGCTCGTGAGCGCGCCGGATCGGCCGGCGGAGGTGTTTGCCGCCGAAGGTGGCTCGATGCGGCAGCTGTCGCACGTCAACGATTCGCTGATTCAGACGCTGCGACTCTCGCCGACCGAGGATTTCGCCTCACACAGTGCCGATGGGACCGAGGTCCACAGCGTACTCGTCCGCCCAGCCGGTACGTCCGCGAGCACGCATCTGCCGTTGATCCTCTTCATCCACGGCGGGCCGAACAGTCAGAGCGACTACGCATTCAACGCCGAGCGGCAGCTCTTTGCCGCCAACGGCTACGCGGTCCTCGCGGTCAACTATCGTGGCAGCAACGGCCGCGGCCTGGCGTATCAGCGCGCGATCTTCGCGGACTGGGGACACAAGGAGGTCGAGGACCTGCTCGGCGCGGTCGATGAAGCGGTGCGATCGGGAGTCGCCGATTCCGCTCGGCTCGGGATCGGCGGCTGGAGCTACGGCGGAATTCTCACCGACTATTCGATCGCGACGACAACGCGCTTCAAAGCCGCCATCAGCGGCGCTGGGAGCGCGCTGCAGCTCTCGATGTATGGCACGGACGAATACATCGCACAGTACGAGCTGGAGCTCGGCCCGCCCTGGGCGTCCCAGGACCTGTGGACCAAGCTCTCCTACCCGTTCTTTCATGCCGACCGGATCAAGACCCCGACGCTCTTCATGGGGGGCGATGCGGACTTCAACGTCCCCATCATCGGCGGGCAGCAGATGTATCAGGCGTTGCGGGAGCTCGGCGTGCCGACGCAGCTCGTCATCTACCCGAATCAGCATCACGGGTTGTCGGTGCCGAGCTTTCTCAAGGACCGACTGGATCGCTACGTGGCGTGGTATGACAAGTATCTGAAGCCCACGACGCAGGTCGGGACTGGCCGGGCGCCGTAATCCTCCATTCGGGGTGGGGATCGACACTCCCACCCCGCCCATGGACTCGCTAAGTTCTTCCCGCTCATAGCCCGGCCAGGTAGCTCAGTTGGTAGAGCAGCGGACTGAAAA
>JBGPIW010000226.1:0-4859 GCA_041485045.1 Gemmatimonadota bacterium
CGGACCGACGTGTTCCAGGCGGCGTCGCTCGATTTCGATGCGGCGCCCTACATCACCGAGCAAGTGTTTTACACCAGCCCCGACGGGACCCGAATCCCGATGTACCTCACCCACCGCCGGGACCTCGGGCGGGACGGCACGACGCCCACGTATCTGTACGGCTACGGCGGCTTCGACATCACCCTCACCCCGGCGTTCTCGCCGAGCGTGCTGGCGTGGCTCGAGATGGGTGGCATTTTCGCAGTCGCGAATCTGCGCGGCGGGGGAGAATACGGAGAGGCGTGGCACGAAGCCGGCATGCACGAGAAGAAGCAGAACGTGTTCGACGATTTCCTGGCAGCGGCGGAGTGGCTCATCGCCGAGGGCTACACCGCGCCAGCCCGCCTGGCGATTGGCGGCGGCTCGAACGGCGGGCTACTGGTGGGCGCCGCGATCACGCAGCGCCCCGAGCTGTTCGGCGCGGCCCTGCCCGCCGTCGGCGTCTTCGACATGCTGCGCTTCCACCGATTCACCATCGGCTGGGCGTGGGTCAGCGAGTACGGCTCCGCCGACGAGGCGGCGCAGTTTCCCTACTTGTATGCCTATTCCCCGCTGCATCGGGTGCGACCGGGCACGGTCTATCCGGCGACCCTCGTGACCACCGCTGACCACGACGACCGCGTGGTCCCGGGGCACTCGTTCAAGTTCGCCGCGGCGCTGCAGAGCGCCCAAGGCGGCGCGCAGCCGGTGCTGATCCGGATCGAGACCAAAGCCGGGCACGGGGCTGGGAAGCCGACGGCCAAGCTGATCGAGGAAGCGACGGATCGCTGGGCGTTCCTCGCGCACGTGTTCGACCTCCATCCCGTGCTCCCCTAGTCCACACGCCGGAGATGCCATGGCTAAGGTGAATTGCTCGCTGTGTCAGCAGTCGGTCGAAGCGCGGACGCTGTTCTCCGCCCAAAAGCTCGAGCTGCCGCTGTTCGACCTCATCAAGCGCGACCGGCCGGAGTGGGCCGGGAATCGCGGGATCTGCACTTCCTGCCACGACCAGTATCGCGCCAAGAAGCTGCTGTCCTACCTGGAAGCGGAGTACGACAAGATCTCGGAGATGGAAAAGGCGGTCGTCACGAAGATCGCCCGCCGCGGCCGGGTCACCCGCCTGGTGGACAAGGAATACGAAGCCAGCATGACACTGGGCGAGCGGGTAGCCGATCACGTCGCGCGCTTCGGCGGCAGCTGGACGTTCATCGGGATATTCGGTGCAATTTTGTTCGTATGGATGGGGATCAACACCTGGCTCCTGGTGCGACACCCGTTCGATCCCTACCCCTTCATTCTCCTGAACCTCGTGTTGTCCACCATCGCCGCCCTGCAAGCCCCGGTGATCATGATGAGCCAAAACCGGCAGGCGGAAAAGGATCGCATGCAGGCGAATCAGGATTACCAGATCAATTTGATGGCAGAAATGGAAATCCGGGACCTGCACGACAAACTCGATGGCCTGCGCAACCGCCAATGGCACGAGCTGTGGCATTTACAACAGCGGCAGCTCCAGCTGCTGGAGCACCTGCACAAGGAGATTTCGCACCCCGAGGATGCGACGGTCGAGCCGGGGCCGTACGTGCCCCCGGAGATCTGAGGAGCTCAGTCGATCAGGCTGCCCAGCAGCTGCCGGGCGATCACGATGCGCTGGATCTCGCTCGTGCCCTCGCCGATCTCGCAGATCTTCGCATCGCGCATCATGCGCTCGACCGGATAGTCGGTCGTGTACCCGTAGCCCCCATGCAGCTGCACCGCCTTGGTCGTCGCGCGCATAGCGAGCTCGGAGGCGTAGAGTTTGGCCATGGCCGCCTCCTGCTTGTAGGGGTGGCCCTGTTGCTTCAGCCACGCCGCATGGAAGACAAGGTGCTTGGCCGCCTCCACCTCGGTCGCCATGTCGGCCAGCGCGAAGTGGACTCCTTGGAACGCCGCGATCGGGCGGCCGAACTGGCGGCGCTCACTCGTGTACGCGAGGCACTCCTCGAGGGCTCCTTCGGCGATGCCCAGCGCCAGCGCGCCCAGCCCGATGCGACCGCCGTCCAGCGTATGCAGCATCTGCCGGAAGCCGTTGCCGCGTGGTCCCAGCATGTTCTCGGTCGGCACCACCGCGTCCTCGAACACGAGCTCCCGGGTATCCGAGGCGCGCCAGCCGAGCTTGTCCTCTTTCTTCGCGGCCCGGACGCCGGGGGTCTTGGAAAGGTCCGCCGCGTGGCCGAGGCCGATGCGTGCGGCCTCGTCCAAATCGGTCGTGTCCTTGGTCACGATGAAGGACGTGATCCCGTGGGTCTTCTTGGCGTGCGGGTCGGTGCGGGCGGTGATAACGAAAATCTCCCCCACCCCGGCGTGCGTGATGAAGATCTTCGAGCCGTTCACGACGAAGTGATCGCCGCGGTCCTCGGCGACCGTCTTCGTGCCCCCCGCATCCGAGCCCGCGCCCGGCTCCGTGAGCCCGAACCCGCCGAGCACTCTTCCCTGCGCCAAGAGCGGCACGAAGCGCCGCTGCTGCTCGTCCGTGCCGAAGTCCATGATCGGGGAGGTGCCCAGCGTCGTGTGCGCGCTGACGGTAATCGCGTGGCTCGCGTCCACCTTGGCCAGCTCGTGGATCACGATCATGTACGAGAGGTAATCCATGCCCGCCCCGCCCAGCGCTTCCGGCCAGGGGATGCCGAACAACCCGAGCTGCGCCATCTGCCGGACGTTGTCCCAGGGGAACTTCGATTCCAGATCGTATCCCCGCGCCGAGGGCTTCACCACGCTCCGGGCAAAATCGCGCACCATATCGCGGACCTGGAAGTGGTGTTCGGAGAAATAGAGGGAGTCGTGCATGCGGCAAATATAGCGGGTCGTGCCCTGGCATTTCTCACCGGCACACGTCGCAGCCCCCGCACTTGCCCAGCCGCTCGCCGAAGTGCTCCAGCAGGACGCGGCGCCTGCAGCGGCGCCGCTCTACGTAACTGCGCATCTCGGGACTGATCTCAGCGTAGCGAAAATCGTCGGGACGCCACAGGATCCGGCAGCGCGCCGCGCGACCGTCTCGACCGGCCCGGCCGGCCTCCTGGTAGTATGCCTCGAGGGTGCGCGGCGGGCCCCAATGCAGCACGAGTCGCACGTCGGGCTTGTCGATCCCCATGCCAAAGGCGCTCGTGGCCACAATGACGGGAGCCTTATCGTGCAGGAAGGCGCCGAGGATCGGCCTCCGGATTTCGGCCTCCAGCCCGGCGTGGTACGGGGCTGCCGTGAGACCGCGGAATCGGAGCGCCCGAGTGATCAGCTCCGTCAACCGGCGCGTCGGTGCATAGACGATCACCTGCTCCCCGGTCCGCCCCACGGCGGCGACGATTTCCGCAAACCGCTCCCGGTCGTCCTTGATCCGCTGCACCTCGAAGCGGAGGTTCGCCCGGTCGAACGATGTCGTCACTACCTCCGCCTTGGGGATTCGGAGCACTGCGAGAATCTCACGGCGGACGGCGGGCGTCGCGCTGCCCGTCAGGGCCAACGTCTGCGGCTCGCGCAGATGGTACCGCAGCTCGCCGAGCTGCCGGTACACCGGGCGGAAGGCATTGCCCCATTCGACGATGCAGTGCGCCTCGTCCACGGCGAGGAGCGGCACCCGCGTCCCCGCAGCGCGAATCAAGCGCGCGAGAGAGGCCAGCCGCTCCGGCGCGCAATACAACAGTCGCGCCTGCCCCGTGAGCGCGAGGTCGAGGATGGTCCGTTGGTCCTGCGCCGAGAGGGTGCTGTTCAGGAACGCCGCCGGGATCCCCCGGCGCCGCAACGCCCCCACCTGGTCCTGCATCAGCGAGATCAGCGGGGAGACGACAATCGTCAATCCGTTCGCCAGCAAGGCCGGCACCTGGAAACAGAGCGACTTCCCGGCACCGGTCGGGAGCACCGCCAGCACATGCCGTCCGCTCAGCAGCGGTGCCAACACCCGCAGTTGCGCCGCGCGAAACGCCGGGTACCCGAAGCGCTCGACCAGCACGGTCCGGGCCTGGTACAGGTCGTGGGCGAGTCCACCGATCATGCCCGCAAAGAAAACGACCCGGCGCGGAAACGCAGAGTCGTTTTCGCGCGAGCCGGTGCCGATTATTCCGGCTCGGGGAGCTCCCGACGTACGAGCACGAGAATCGCGGCCTGGGGGACGACCAGGTAGGTCTTGCCCTCGAATGTGATCTCGACCGAAGCCTTCCGGAAGAACAACGCGTAGTCCCCCGGTTCGGCCTGCATCGGCAGGTATTTCACGTCGGGGCCGCGGATCTTCCACGGCTCCTCGTCCATGCTGGTGGGCTCGGTCATCGGCGTTCCCGGCCCGGTGGCGACGATCTTCCCTCCCTGCACCTGCCGGGTATCGAGCGCGGTCTGCGGCAGGTACAGTCCGACGTTGGTGCGCTCTTCCCCTTCCTCAGGGGTGATCAGCACTCGGTCGCCGACGACGATGAGCCGCTTCGGAGACTCGTCGGGCATCGACGCCTCCTCAGCAGAACCGGTCAAATGCCGCCACCAGGTCTGCGGCGATGTCGGCGGCGGGCCGGCCTTCGATGCTCCGCCGCTCGAGCATGTACACGAGTTTCCCGTCCTTCAACAACCCTATCTGCGGTGAGGAGGGGGCCACTCCCGTGAAGTAGCTGCGGGCGCGGGCAGTCGCGTCGGCATCCTGCCCGGCGAACACGGTCACGAGGCGGACAGGGCGCTTCGCGTGCTGCAGGGCGAGCGCCGCCGCCGGGCGGGCGTTCCGGGCTGCGCAGCCGCAGACCGAATTCACAACGACCAGGGTGGGGCTCTTCTCCGCGCTCAGTGCCGCGTCGACCTCCGCGGGCGTGCGCAGCTCCTGGAAGCCGAGC
>JBGPIW010000227.1:0-4845 GCA_041485045.1 Gemmatimonadota bacterium
CAGCGTGTCCCGCACGAACCAGACGTGCACGACCGAGAGACTCAACGCCCAGTTCTTCGGTTGCACGAAATGGACGCCCGCGATCACGGAGTCGCGCATCTCCCGGTGCGTATGGCCGACGACGACCAGATCCGGCCGCGGGGTCACGCGGGCGAGCGCCGCGGCATCGTTCTCCGGCCCCACTCCGGCCGTGTCGTACGACGACGGCTCCCCCATGCCGCTGTGAATCAGGACCACCTTGAAATCCACTCGTGCCCGGTCCAGGGCGGCGAGCGCCGCCGGGGCGGCCACGGCGATCGCGCGCACCCGGACGCGACCGGCGAGCTGCCTGCGGTCCCACACCATCACGCCGGGCGTGGTCAACCCCGTGATCCCGACGCGCACGCCGCCCCGCTGGACGACCAGCGTCGCGGGGAACACCAGGGAGTCACGCTGCCCCGCGACCACGTTCGCGCTGACGTAGCGGTAGGTGGCACTGCTGTCGGCGCTGGCCAGGAGGCCCATCCCGAAATCGAAGTCGTGGTTCCCGGGAGTCGCCGCGTCGTACTGCAGGGCGTTGAGCGCGTCCACCAGCGGGTCGGGGCGGCGCCGTTCGACGCGGCCGAAGTAGCTCGCGAACGCGTTCCCCTCCAGCAGGTCGCCCACGTCCACCAGGATTATCTGATCGGGGTACTGGGCGCGCAGCGTCGTGAGGATCGCCGCGGCGCGGGACAGACCACCCGGCGCTTCGCGGTCGTGGACGTAGTCCCAGCCGAGCGCGCGACCGTGCACGTCGGTGGTGGCGACGATCACGATGTGGGCGGTGTCGGAGCTGGCGGGCGGCGGGGTCTGGACGGCGAGGAGCAGGCCAAGGACGAAGTGCATAGTGCGCTGAAAATTGCCAAGCCTTGGGTCGCGGCGCTACCTTGGACGCCCATGTCGCCGGCCGACTATCTCGCGACCCTCGCGGAGCCGACGCGGTTGCGCGTCTTGAGCTGCCTCGCAGCGGGGCCGCTGTATGTCTCGGATCTGGTGGCCATCCTCGGTCTGCCACAGCCCACGGTGTCGCGGCATCTTCGGGTATTGCGCGCGCTGGGCCTCGCGCAGAACCAGCGCGAAGCGACGCGCATGGGCTACCACCTGACGCTCCCCGCGGGCGCGCAGGGCCGGATGGTACGCGGGGTGCTGCAGGCGTTACGCGCCGATCCGGTCTTCCGCGCCGACGCAGCAACGGTGCGGGCGCGCGTGGGCATGCGCGTCCCCGCGCCGCGAGCCGTGCATGTCTCCTGAGCCTGCCCAACGCGTGCTCGTGGTGGATGACGAGCCCGACATCGCCGGGCTGGTCGCCTACCACCTGGCGAAAGCCGGATATCGCGTCACCACGGCCGCCGACGGGTCCGAAGCGCTCGCCCGGGCGCGCGCCGAGCGGCCGGACCTCGTCGTCCTCGATCTCATGTTGCCTGGACGCTCGGGCCTCGACGTCTTGGGCGACTTGCGGCGCGCCGACGAAACGCGACACATCGGGGTGATCCTCCTGACGGCGCGCAAAGAGGAGCAAGACCGCATCGCGGGCCTCGAGCTGGGCGCCGACGACTACCTGGCCAAACCGTTTTCCCCGCAGGAGCTCGTGCTGCGCGTCGGGGCCGTGCTGCGGCGGCTCGCGGCGGTGCCGGTGGCGGCGGGCGGCATCCTCAGCGCGAGCGGCGTGCGAGTCGATCCCGCGGCGCACCGCGTCACCGTCGACGATGTCGAGGTCGAGCTGACGGCCACCGAATTCAAGCTGCTCCGGCTGCTCATGGAGCGCTCGGGTCGCGTCCAGTCCCGCACCGACCTGCTGGAAACGGTCTGGCAGGCCCAGCCCGACATCCAGACCCGCACCGTTGACATGCACGTGCAACGGCTGCGGACCAAGCTCGGCGCCGCAGGCGACTGCATCGAGACGGTGCGCGGCGTCGGGTACCGGTTCCGGGTGCCTCCGGCGCGCGACCGCGCGCACTGAGTGCGTCTCGCCACCCGGCTGTTCCTCTCGACCAGCCTGCTGGTCGCGGCGACGGTGGTGGGACTCACCATCGCCGTCGACCGGATTCTGCGTGATCGCCTCGAAGCACAGACTGCGGACGCGCTCGAGCGCGAAGCCCGGCTGGTGGCGCAGCTGGTGCCCACCGACCCCGGCGTCTGGCCCACGATCGCGATCCAGCTGGGGACCATGATCGGCCACCGGGTCACGTTGATCGACTCCGCGGGAATCGTCCGGGGCGACACGGAGTTCCCGGCGGATGCCCTGCCGCAGCTCGAGAACCACGCGCACCGTCCGGAGGTGATGGCCGCGGTCGCGACCGGTATCGGCCGGTCCACCCGCTACAGCGTCTCAACCGACCTGAACCGGATGTACGTGGCCATCCGCGGGGGCCCGCCGGGGATCTCCGTTGTGCGCGTGTCAGCGACCTTGACCGCCGTGGACGCCCAGATCGACGCCGTGCAACGGGCGATCTGGCTCGCCGGCGTGGTGGCCGTGGCGTTCGCCGCCATCCTCGCCTGGGTAGGCAGCGGCTACTACGCCCGTCAACTGCTCGGGCTCACGAGCGCCGCGCAGGCGATCGCCGAGGAACGGCTGCCGTTGTTCCCCGACAGCCGCATCCCCGAGATCGCCCAGCACGCCCGGGCGCTGCGGGCCATGAACACAGAGCTCGATGCCCGCTTCGCGGCGCTGCGCCGCGAGCGTGAAGAAACCGCCGCGCTCGTGGAGGCGATGACCGACGGGGTAATTGCGACCGACGTGCGCGGCGCGATCCGCACCTGCAACGCCGCGGCCCGCCGGCTGCTGCGCCTCGATCCGGCGGCACCCTTGCCTCCACTGGCTGGATTGTTCCACGACACGGCGGCTCGCGCACTTGTCGATGACGTCCTCGCCGGCCACGAGGTCGAGCAACGGGAGTTGCGGATCGGCGAACACGCCGTGGTGGTCACCGCGCGACCGCTGCCCGACCGGGGAAGCCTGCTCGTGCTGCGCGACATGTCCGAGCTACGCCGCTTGGAGACGGTGCGGCGCGATTTCGTGGCCAACGTGTCTCACGAGCTGAAGACGCCACTCACGGCAATCGCCGGATACGCGGAGACCCTCGTTTCCGAGGTGGCGCCCGACGGACCAACGGCGCAGTTCGCGGCCACGATCCTCGCCCACGCGCGCCGCATGCAGCGGCTCGTCGAGGATCTGCTGGACCTCTCGCGCATCGAGTCGGGCGGCTGGCGGCCGCACCCGGTGTCGCTCGACGTCGCCCCGGCCGTGCGCGAGGCCTGGAGCCCGTTCGCCGAGCGGGCGCGCGCGGCGAACGTGGAGTTCGGGGTCACCGTGGGCGTGGGCGCCGGCAGTGTCACCGCCGATCCCGACGCCCTCCGCCAGGTGTTCACGAACCTGTTCGACAACTCCCTCCGTCACATGCCCCCCCCCCGGGGCGGCCGCGTCGCCGTGACGGCCGGTCTGACCGACGGCGTCGAGATCGCGATCGAGGACACCGGCACCGGCATCCCCACCGAGCACCTTCCCCGAATCTTCGAGCGGTTCTACCGGGTGGATCCGAGCCGCAGCCGCGAGCAAGGCGGCACGGGCTTGGGATTGGCGATCGTCAAGCACCTCGTGGAGGCGCACGGCGGTCGCGTCGTCGCCGAGAGCGTGCTCAGTCGCGGCACGACGATCCGGCTCACGTTTCCAGCGCAGCCCGCCGTTACCGAGCCGTAACCCTCCCGTCACACCCGCTTGACACCGCACGCCGATGCTGTCGGCGTGAGAATCGCACTCGTGACCGACACCTACCTGCCCCAGATCAACGGCGTGACGACGGTCGTTCGCCGCATCGCGGACACGGCACGGGCCGCGGGTCACGCCGTGGCCATCGTGGCGCCGCGCTACCCGCACGGGTCGGGCGGCGACGGGGGAGGCGGATCTGAGCTGCGCGTTCCGTCGCTGCCGTTTCCGCCGTACCCGAGCATTCGCCTGAGCTTTCCCTTCCATCGCCACGTCGCGCACTTCCTCGATCGCTTCGCGCCGGACTTGATCCACGCCGCGACGGAAGGCCCGCTGGGGGTTGTGGGCCGCCGCTACGCCATGGAGAAGAGCCTCCCGCTCGTGACGTCGTTCCACACCGATTTTCCGCAGTACGCACGCGACTACGGCCTGGCCGTTCTGACGCCGCTCGTCTGGCGGTGGCTGGTGCACTTTCACCGGCCGGCCCGCATGATCCAGACACCGGGCGTTGCGGTGCGCGACGAGCTGGCGCGCCGGGGACTGCGCAACACGGTTGTCTGGGGACGCGGCGTGGACACCCGACATTTCCGCCCCGATCGCCGCCACGCCGGCTGGCGCCGCTGGATGGCGGGCGCCGACGATACCGTCATCGTGCTGCACGTCGGGCGGCTTGCCCCCGAAAAGAACCTGCGGGTGCTGGTAAACGCCTGGAACCGGGCCCACCGCTGCCTGGGCCCACGGGCCACATTCGTCATCGCGGGTGAGGGACCGGAGGCGCGGTACATGGCGGCTCACGCGCCCTTCGCCCGGCAGCTCGGCTTCCTGGACCGTGATACCCTGGCCGATCTCTACGCCTCCGCCGATCTGTGCGTGCTCCCCTCTCGCACCGAGACCTGCGGGCTCGTCGCACTCGAAGCGATGGCCGCGGGACTTCCGGTCATTGCCGCCGACGCCGGCGGCCTGGCCGAGAGCGTGTGCCACGAAGAAAACGGGCTGCTGGTCCGTCCCGACGACGCACGAGGCTTCGGTCACGCCATCGTCGCGCTGGCGCTGGATGCCGATCGGCGGCGCACCCTGGCCGCCGGAGCCCGACGCACCGCCGAGCGCCGCGATGTTCGCGGCGA
>JBGPIW010000228.1:0-4821 GCA_041485045.1 Gemmatimonadota bacterium
CCAGAACGCCGCGTCGGGTGGCGTCCGAGAGCGCGCCGAACGAGGCATCGAAGTGGGTTTGGCTATACTGCACCATACGGTTCAGTATAACAGCATGGGTGACGGCATGCAATGGGAGGCTGAGCGCCCGCTGCGTTGCCGGCGTTCGCGGTAGTCTCTTTGCCGCGTTCTACTGCACCGTCCTTGGAAGCTCAATTGCAGCCTCGCTTTCACGCCGATCATGCTGCTATTTGAATTTCTTCGGTGGGTTGGCGTGCCGATTCGATGATCGGATAGAAACCCTCCCACGGGTTCTCTACGGTTCGGAAGTTCATTAGAGTAGGGTGATATGATGTGGACGGGCTCCATCTTCGCGCTTCCGACCTTGGCCCTCGCTGTCGCACCCCACGCGCGCGTCCGCGCAGCAGACTGCGGTCACCTGCCACGCCCGGCCGCCACACGCGCGGTGCCCAACGACAATCGGGTCGCTGTCGGAACCCTCGCGAATGGCGTGCTCACCGTGCGCCTGGTCGCGCGGCCTGTGGCCTGGTATCCCGATGGTCCGGACGGCTGCGGCCTCACCGTGCATGCCTTCGCCGAGGAGGGCCGTGCGCCTCGCATTCCGGGACCGCTGCTGCGGGTGCCCGCAGGTACCGAGTTTCGCGTCACCATCCGCAACATGCTTGACAAACCGATCTGGATCCGCGGGCTCGAGGATCGCTCGGTCGAGCGGCTGGATTCGGTGGGGATCGCGGTTGGAGCCAGCCGCGAGTTCCGCTATCGCGCCAACGTGCCCGGTACGTATTTCTACTGGGGCGGTGATGCCGACGCCGCCGTGCCGCGATCCAACGTGGATGGTCAGCTCGTCGGGGCGCTGATCGTCGATTCGGCAGGTGGCCCTGCGACCGATCGGATCTTTACGCTGACCCGTTGGGCACGGCCGGCGGAGCCGGGCCTGCCGCTCTACGAGCTGAACGCGATCAACGGGCTCTCCTGGCCGAATACTGAGCGGCTGGAGGTCGTTCAGGGGACGCCCGTGCGCTGGCGCATCATCAACGCGTCCAACTTCGTCCACTACATGCACCTGCACGGGTTCTACTTCACGATTCTGTCGACGGGCAACGCGGTTCGGGAGCACCCCCGGGGCGCCCGGCCGGTGGTCGAGGTCACGGAAGCAGTCAACGACGGCGGAACCTTCATGCTGCAATGGACGCCTGAGCGCGCCGGCAACTGGCTCTTCCATTGTCATCTCGCGATCCACATGTCGACCGATCAGCGCCTGGACCGGATGCCCGGCGCGAGACTGGCCGAGGACCGCAGGGGCCACGATCCGACGACGCCCATGGGCGGTCTGGTGCTCGGCATCACCGTTGACGCTGCGCCGGGGGCCGTCACGCGCGTACCGGCTACGCCCCGGCGCCAGCTGCGCCTGTTTGCCGACGTGCGCGAGCACGTATACGGCCCCGAACCGGGCTACGGCTTCATCCTGGAGGAGGACGGGCGCGCGCCCGCCCGCGACTCGATCCGCATTCCCGGAACCCCCATCGTGCTCACGCGCGGGGAACCGGTGCGCATCACGGTGTTCAACCGCCTGCCGTACCCGCTCACCGTGCACTGGCACGGCATCGAGCTCGAGCGGAGCTACTTCGATGGCGTGGCCGACTTCAGCGGCGAGCCCGGACGCACCGCGCCCGCGATCGCGGCCGACGACTCGTTCGTCGTCGACTTCACGCCCCCGCGGGCGGGCACGTTCATCTACCACGTGCACGACGGGCCGCAGGAGCACCTCGTCTCCGGTCTTTACGGCCCGCTCCTCGTCGTGGACCCCGGTTCCCCGCCGGATCCCGCGCGCGAGCACACGTTCGTGCTGTCGGAGGCCGGGCCCGCCGGGCTCCGTGTCAAAGTCCGGGCCGACGTCACCGGCGATCTCGCGGAGCTGGAACGGTTCGGTCCGACGCTGTTCATCAATGGCACTGCGACGCCGGAGCCCCTCGAGCTGGTGGCCGGCACGACGTACCGGCTGCGCTTCGTCTCCATTCCGGCGAATGCCGGTCTGCGGATCACGCTCGATGGGCCGGACGGACCGCAGCAGTGGCGACTCATCGCGAAAGACGGGGCTGACCTGCCGCCGCAGTCCTTGCGGCGGGCGCGCCTCTTTCCTGGTGTCGGCGAGACATTCGACTTCGAGTTCACGCCGGCGGCGCCCGGCGAGCTGTGGCTGGAGCTGGCGGACGTGGTAAACGCCGCACTTCAGACGGCGGGCACTCCGACGCGTCTTCCGATCCGAGTGACGGATCGACCTCGGCCTGGAGATCCCGAGGGGAGGTAGGATAGCCCGCACGATTGTGCCTTTGCGGTCACCAGGCGGCACACGCGATTCCAACGTAAGGAGGGCCTGATGAGAGCATCTGCTACAGCTTTGTTTCTTGCGGCCAGTCTGACCGCGGCTTGCATGGTGGACGCCTCGGTGGGCAACGATCCCGAGTGGTTGGCAACGCTCATTCGAGAGCTTGAGAACCAGCCCGTTGCGAATCCTCCGGCCTTCATCGCGCGGTATGACTACCGGGGTCAGGCCGTTTACTACCTTCCGGCGCGCTGCTGCGACATCCCAAGCAACGTATACAACGCCGCCGGCACCATCATCTGCCATGCTGACGGTGGGTTTAGTGGCGAGGGGGACGGACGCTGTTCCGACTTCCTTGGGGCGCGCAAGAACGAGAGGATTATCTGGCGAGATTCGCGAGGTGCCGCCTAACAAGCGATTGAAGCTGGCGGCGCGCGTAGATTATGGAATGACTTTTCCTCAGCGCGCCGCAGCTTAAACGCGATCCGTTAGGCGGCGATACCTTTCCGATGATACCGAAATGCCGCGCGGTTTGAGGCGTATGCCCAAACCGCATGTGCGACTACTTGGACGTGGAATCCCGCGCCTTCCGCGCGCGTTGTAGCGCCACGAACTCATTCATCAACAGGAAAGCCTCCCGGCCGCTCAGGTCCTGATACAGCGTGTCGGGAGCCGCGCCTTTCCGTTTCACGATTAGGAGTCCGCCGGCGGAACCACCCCGTTTGATGGGTTGGAGGGTGATGTCGCTCTCCTCGAGCGAGCGCCGGATGGTGCCATGGAGTGTGCGGCGAATGATCGCCGAGTCGGTTACCAGCAACGCATCCGCGAAGGCGTGATGGGCCTGGATGAAGACGAATGCGACGCGTTCGCTCGCATGCACGCTCCTCGTCTCTCGTGCGAGACGCACGATCGAATCCGGTACTGCACCACCCGACGCGAGCAACGCGGGATCGGCACCCTCGCCACCGCTCACCCAGAATGCCATCACTCGTAATAAGATGCGCGCGCCGATCACGATCACGGGCACCGCGCTCACCGCGGCGATCGCGAGATAGATGCCGCGGCGTTTCCAGTGTCGCCGTCGCACCTGCGAGGGGGTCAGCAGCCCATCCGGCGTGCTCGCCGCGGTCAGTTCTTGCACCAGCTCGGCAGCCGTTGGTCGCCCCGCTGGCTCCTTGGACAACATGCGGTCCACGAGTCGAACGAGCGCCACCGGCATCTGGGGCTCACGCTCCGATACCTTGGGGATGGGCGCCGAAATGTGCTTCGCGATCACTTCCGTCGCGTTGCGCCCCGAGAAGGGACATGTGCCCGTGAGCATCTCGTAGAGCACCACACCCAACGCGTAGACATCCGAGCGTCCATCGACTTGCTCGCCAAGCGACTGCTCGGGGCTCATGTACAGTGGCGTGCCGGTAGTGGATCCGAGGAGCTCACGTGCCGGGCGCGACGTCACGAGCGCGATCCCGAAGTCGGTGACGGTCGCATTGCCGTTCGCGTCCAGCAGGATGTTCCCGGGCTTGATGTCACGATGCACGACGCCAACGGTATGCGCCGCCGCCAGCGCGCGGGCGCACTCGAGCCCGATCCGCGCCGCTTCCGCCGCCGGGAGCTTTCCCTCGGCGATCCGATCCTTGAGCGACTGGCCGGGGAGGAGCCGCATGACGAGATACAGCAGTCCTCCGGTCGACTCCGCGGAGTACAACGGCACGATATGGGGGTGCTCGGCCGCAGCGATCGTCCGCGCTTCGTGCAGGAATTGCTCCTCGCGGGCGGCGTCGACGGCGAGTGACGGATCCAACACTTTGATCGCCACGTCGCGCTCCAGGAACGGATCGTGGGCACGGAAGACGGCGGCGAACCCTCCCTGTCCTAGGAGGGCGCCGAGTTGGAGCTGCGCGCCGAGCGCCGCCTCAAGCTTGGGCCGCAACGTGGCGATGTCGATGCTCATGGATGGTCGAGTGCCCAGACACGCACAGGAGTGTAGGTTAGCGCTGAACGGCTACGACGCCAGATGCGGGAGCTTGATAGCGCGCGAGTCGGCGCCCTGTGGCGGCGCTGCGGGTAGCTGTAATGTTGTCTGACATACGATTTCTCTTCCGGGCTCATGTCTCATGTGGCGTATGGCAGCCTCACCGCATCTTCACCGATGGATTCCGTGCCAACGGGAGTGAAGAGGCGGCACGCCGGGCGGCTGGTATCGCGGTCCAGACCGGAGCCCGGGAGGCCCAGAGAGCGCCGGCGTGATGCCTTAGACGGTGCGGGGTCGCCACGGCTCGTGCTCGTGCGCGAGCCAGACCAGCTCGGGGTCGAGCGCGCGCACCCGCAGCTGGCCTTCGGTGTGCGGCTCGTCGAGATCGCCAAACCAAACCGCCACGTCGCCGCCAACGACGACCGGGCGCCCGCCAGTCTCGACGACGACGATCTGCATGCCGCGTGTGTGGCCCGGCGCCGGGACGAGCCGGAGCCCGGGAAGCAGCTCGAGTTCGCCGTCGACC
>JBGPIW010000229.1:0-4817 GCA_041485045.1 Gemmatimonadota bacterium
ATGTCGTAGCGGCTGGCGGCCGTGGCCATGAACTCGATGGCGCAGCAGGCGGTGCCGAAGGGCATCGGCCAGAGCGAATTGGCGCGCGACCAGTTGACCAGCGCGTCGAGGCGCGTGGTGACCCAGTTGGGCGACGTGGTGACGATGCCGCCGGCGCCCGGCTTCAGGTCCATTCGAACGCCCCCCGCTTGAGCACGTACACGTAGCCGACGCCGAGGATCAGGACGAAGACGGCCATCTCGATCAGCGCGCCCAGCATGCCGAGCCCGAACAGGTCGAGCTGCCGGAAGGCCACCGCCCACGGCATCATGAAGACGACCTCGATGTCGAAGACGATGAAGAGCACGGCGATGAGGTAGAACTTGATGTCGAAGCGCTCGCGGGCGTCGCCGATGGGCGGCATCCCCGACTCGTAGGGCTGGTTCTTGACCGCGGTGGGGCGTGACGCCGAGAGGATGTGCGACGCGACCACCATCATCACCGCGTTGAAGGCGACGAAGACGATCAGCATCAGCAGTGGGACGTAGGCCTGCAAGAGCGTCTCCGGCGGTCGCGTGGGGTCGCGCAGTGTGGGCGAGGCAGTGCTGGCCGCGAGCCCCGTAAGCTACAGGCGCCCCAACCGGAATTCAAGAAAACCCGCTATACTTTCCGCGACCTTTCGGCCAGGGGACCATGGGCATCAAGTCCGACCGCTGGATCACCAAGATGGCGCGCGAGCAGCGGATGATCGAGCCGTTCGCCGAGCGGCAGGTGCGCCAGGGCGGCATCTCCTACGGCGTCTCGAGCTACGGCTATGACATGCGGGTGGCGGGCGAATTCAAGATCTTCACCAACGCGCTGTCGGCGATCGTGGACCCCAAGGCCTTCGACCCCAGGTCGTTCGTCGAGTTCGAGGGCGACGTCTGCATCGTCCCGCCCAACTCGTTCGCCCTGGCGCACCTGTCGCTCGGCGAACGGCTCGATCATCTTGTGCTCGCGGGCCATCTGCGTGATCCAGCGGTCCGACTTGATCCCCATCGCTCCCCTCGCAGGTCGCGGATAATGTAAGCGGTTTGCTTGAATTCCGGCTCTGCGCCCCATACGTTTCCGTGGCTGGCGGCAAGCCGACCGCGCCGCGTCACGTGACCCCGGAGATCCGTCCTGCAGCCCTACGTTCCGCTCCTGATCCTGTTCCTCTTCGTCGCGGTAAGCGCGGTGGGAATCGTCGCCGCGTCGCACGTCATGTCGGCGAGCCGCCCGACGCCGATCAAGAGCCAGCCGTACGAATCCGGGATGCCGCCCCTGGGCAACGCCCACGATCGCTTCGACATCAAGTTCTACCTCATCGCCGTGCTGTTCATCGTGTTCGACATCGAAGTGGTGTTCATGATCCCGTGGGCGGTGGCCTGGCAGCAGCTGGACCTGTTCGGCCTGGGCCCGCTCGGCGCGATCATCGAGATGGGGATGTTCGTCATGATCCTGGTGGTCGCCTATCTCTACGTCCTCAAGCGGGGAGCGCTCGAGTGGACGTGACGCAGACGGGAGTCGTCACCGGCTCGCCCAACTGGCTGACCACGCGGCTGGACGCGGTCGTCAACTGGTCGCGCGCCAATTCGTTGTGGCCGATGCCGTTCGGCACGGCGTGCTGCGCGATCGAATTCATGGCCACGGCCGCCGCGCGCTTCGACGTGGCGCGCTTCGGCATGGAGCGCATGGCGTACTCGCCGCGCCAGTCGGACGTGCTGATCTGCGCGGGGCGGCTGCCCTTCAAGCTCGCGCCCGTGATCCGCAAGATCTGGGACCAGATGCTCCAGCCCAAGTGGTGCATCTCGATGGGCGCCTGCGCGTCCACGGGCGGCATCTTCGACAACTACGCGATGGTGCAGGGGATCGACACGATCGTGCCGGTGGATGTGTACGTGCCGGGGTGCCCGCCGCGCCCGGAAGGGCTGCTCTACGGGATTCTGCTGCTCCACAAGAAGATCAAGGGGGAATCGCTGTTCGACGCGGTGCGGCGGCGTGACGAGCAGCCGCTCGACGAGCACGGGCTGCGCCTGCCACCCGCCGAGATCGACGAGATCTCCGAGCCCTTCGGCAACTCCGTCCACCAGTTCCGCTCGGCGTGAATCCGACCGTCCCCGCGCTGCAGGCGACCTTCGGTGACGCGATCGGCCGCGTGGGCGAGGCGCGTGACGGTCTGAGCGTCGCCGTGGTGGCCGCCGGCCGGCTGCGCGACGTGATGCGCTGGCTCAAAGACACGCCGGAACAGCGCTACAACTACCTCGTGGACCTCACCGCCGTCGAGTACCGCGACCGGGAGCGCCCGCTGGAAGTCGTGTACCAGCTGCGCGCGCTCGAGCGCAAGCTCGATCTGCGTGTGAAGGTGGAGCTCGACCCGCAGGGCGAGCTGGCGGTGGACTCGGTGACGCCGTTGTGGGCCGGCGCCAACTGGCTGGAGCGCGAGGTCTACGACATGTTCGGCGTGGTGTTCGCCGGGCACCCCGACCTGCGCCGCATCCTGATGTGGGAGACCTACGCGGAGGGGTATCCGCTGCGCAAGGACTTTCCGCTGCGCGGCCGCTTCAGCCGGTCCGAGCAGGTGCGGCAGGCGTTGAACACCAGTCCCGAGGCGAACTACTCGTTGGAGGAGCTGTCGATCGCGGAAGCGTTCGACGAGCTGCCGCCGGACATGCGGGAGCGGCTGCGGCGCGGCGAGCGCGCGCGCATCGCCGAATCCGAATGAGCAAACGCACGGTCGCGCTCGACGTCGCCACGCCCGGCGTGGACGCGGAAGGCCGGCCGCTGCGGGTGCCGCTCGGCGCCGCCGCGGAACCGGAGATGGGCGGGGAGCACCTGCTGCTCAACCTCGGGCCCCAGCACCCGGCCACCCACGGCGTGCTGCGCCTGGTGGTCGAGCTGGACGGGGAAACGGTGGTGCGGGTGATCCCGCACGTCGGCTACCTGCACTCGGGATTCGAGAAGCTGGGCGAATACCGCCACTACAATCAGATCATCCCCCTCACCGACCGCACCGACTACCTGTCGCCGATGGCGAACAACGTCGCCCTGGCGCTGGCGGCCGAACGGTTGATGGGCATCGAGATCACGCCGCGCTGCACCGTGCTGCGCGTGATCGCCTGCGAGATGAGTCGCATCATCTCCCATATGGTGTGGCTCGGCACCACCTCGATCGACCTGGGCGCGTTCACGCCGTTCCTGTGGGCGTTTCAGGAGCGCGAGCGGATCTACAACCTGCAGGAGATGTGGACCGGCGCGCGCCTCACGACGAGCCTGACGCGCGTCGGGGGGATGATGGCCGACATTCCCGATGGGTTCGTGGAGGGGCTGCGCCACTTCACCGAGACCTATCCGAAGACGCTCGAGGAGATCGACCGGATGCTCACCCGCAACGCGATCTGGGCGGGGCGCACGCAGGGCATCGGGGTGATGACCGCCGCGGAGGCGATCGACTACTCGCTCTCCGGCCCGATGTTGCGCGCGTCCGGCGTACCCTGGGATATGCGCAAGGACCAGCCGTATCTGGATTACCAGACCTACGACTTCGACGTCCCGGTGGGCGAGCACGGCGACGTGTACGACCGCTACCTCGTGCGTCTCGAGGAGTGCCACCAGTCCAACCGGATCCTGGCCCAGGCGCTCGAGCGGCTCCCGGACGGGCCAATCAACGTGGACGACCCCAGAGTCATCCTGCCGCCCAAGTCGCGCGCGATGAGCGACATGGAAGCGATGATCTTCCATTTCAAGCAGGTGATGGAAGGCGTGAAGGCCCCGGTCGGCGAGGTGTACGTCGGCGTGGAGAACCCGAAGGGCGAGCTGGGCAATTACTTCGTCTCCGACGGCACGGCGAAGCCGGTCCGCTGGCGCATCCGGCCGCCGGCGTTCATCAACCTCGCCGCCATCTCGAAAATGGCGGAAGGCCATCTCCTCTCGGATCTGATCGCCATCAACGCGTCGATCGACATCGTGATGGGGGAGGTGGACCGGTGAGCACGATGCCCGTCCCGGAGGGCACGGAGGCGTACGAGCCGGTGTTCGTGGGCCGTACGCTCGAGGAGCTGCAGAAGACCTTTCCCCGCTACCCCACGAAGCAGGCGGCGCTGCTGCCGGCCCTGTGGCTGGTGCAGCGTGAGCGGGGTTGGATTTCCGATCGCAACATGGCCGAGGTGGCCGAGGTGCTGTCGCTCACGCCGGCGTACGTGAAGGGCGTCGTGACCTTCTACACGATGTACCACCAGCACCCGGTGGGCCGGCACTTCGTGCAGATCTGCACCACGTCGCCCTGCAACCTGTGCGGCGCGGAGGACGTGGTCAGAGCGTTCCTCCAGGCGAGCGGGGCAGGTGAGCTGGGCGCCACGAGTCCCGACGGCCAGTGGACCGTGATCGAGGTCGAGTGCCTCGGCGCCTGCGGCTTCGCGACGCCGGTGCTGGTGGACGAGGACTTCATCGAGAGCGTGACGCCGGAGAAGGTGAAGGAGATCGTGAGCAGGTACAGATGAGAACGGACGGGCGGACCGGCGGACGGGCGGACGGCGTTGTGGTGACTTCGGTCGCGTGTTGTGGATCCATCCGACCGCCCGACCGCCCGTCCGCCATGGGAAGGGGGCGGTAGATGGGCTTTCCTCACAAACCTCACCCGCGCGAGACCGTGGTCCTCTCCAAGTACTTCGGCGACGCCGAGGCGCGCTCGCTCAAGGGATGGAAGAAGCGCGGCGGCTACGAGATGCTCGAGAAGGCCCTGGCGATGGATCCCAACGCGCTCACCGACGAAGTCAAGAATTCGGGGCTCCGGGGCCGCGGCGGTGCGGGATTCCCGACGG
>JBGPIW010000230.1:0-4813 GCA_041485045.1 Gemmatimonadota bacterium
AGGGTGACGGCCCAGACCAGAATGCGCATCGGGGACCTCGCTGTGGGGAACGTGTCGGGGAAGCTAGCGCAGTGCCGGAGCAATGCCAGAGAAGACTATCGCTGGCAGAAGGCGCACAGAGTGGTCTGCCGCAGGTCGATCGCGTGCGTCGTCACGAGGCGGCGGCCGCAACGCACGCACGGCTCTCCGCCCCGGTCGTACACCTTCAGCTCCAGCTGAAAACTCCCGGGCTGGCCGGTGCCGGTGCGGTAGTCCCGCACCGTGGTGCCCGACGCCCGCAAGGCGCGGTGCAGGATCTCCACGATGGCGCCGTGTAGCGTAGCGACCTCGGCACTCGCGAGGCGGTTCGCCGGGCGTGACGGGTCGATGCGGGCGTCGAACAGCGCCTCGTTGGCGTAGATGTTGCCGACCCCGGCAAGGCGTCGCTGGTCCATGATCGCCTTCTTCACGGCGGCGCGGGTGCCGGCGAGCGCATCAGCGAGCGTCGCCGGCGTGAAGCCGGCCTCGAGCGGTTCCGGGCCGAGGCGGGCGGTGTAGGCGCTCCAGCCGCGCTCGTCCAGCAGCCACACCGTGCCCAGCCGACGCACGTCGCGGTACACGAACAGGCCACCGCCGGAGAGCCGGCAGGTCAGCACTGCGTAGCGGGCCTCGTCGCGGGTGAGCGCTCGATCGTAGACGATCAAGGACCCCGTCATCCGGGGCTGGATGATCATGCGGTGCCCGCTGTCGAGCAAGAACACCGCGTGCTTCGCCCGGCGCGTGGCCGCCCGGACGGTGTTCCCGGTGAGCGTCCGCACCAGCCGCTGCCGCGAAACGCCGCGCAGGACGTCGCTCTTGGTGAGGTGGGCGGACCGGATGCGGCGACCTACGAGCCGTGGGGCCACGTCGCGCACGATCGTCTCGACTTCAGGCAGCTCCGGCACGCCCCCCGCTCCGATTGATCTCCCGCCACGCGATGTCCCGACGCCAGGTCTTGCCGTCGAACGCGATCCGCTCGCACGCCGCCCGGCTGACGACGGCCGCCTCCCGGACCGTAGGGGCCACCGCCGTCACATTCAACACCCGGCCACCGGCGACCCGCAGCGTCCCATCGGAGTCGCGTGCGGTGCCCGCGTGGAACAGCAGGACGCCCGCACCCGGTTCCCGGGGAAGCGTGATGGCGGCGCCGCGCTCCGGCCGGTCCGGATAGCCACGGACAGCCAGCACGGTGGTGACTGCCGCTCCACTCGCGGCGAGCACCGGGGTCTCGGGTTTCCAGGTCTCGCCGGCGATCGCGGCGAGATGCGCCGTGGACCCGCGCGGCAGAACTGGGAGGAGGACTTGCGTCTCGGGATCGCCGAAGCGGCAGTTGAACTCCAGCACCCACGGCGTCCCGTCGGCCCCAACCATCAGGCCGGCGTACAGCACGCCGGCGTAGGGGGAGCCGCGGCGCTCGAGCTCGGCGAGCGTCGGTGCCAAGACTTCGCGTCGCACCCGCTCGAGCAACGCGTGGGTGGCGACGCCCACGGGGGAATAGGCGCCCATCCCCCCGGTATTGGGACCGGTGTCCCCCTCGCCCAGGCGCTTGTGATCCTGCGCGCCGGGCAGTGTGAGGATCTGCGTGCCGTCGGTGAGTGCCAGCACCGAAAGCTCCTCTCCCTCGAGGAACGCCTCCACGACGATCTCTCGGCCGGCCGCTCCCAGCGTCCCTCCCTCGAGCATCCCCCGTGCGACACCGGCGGCTTCGCTCCGGGTCGCGCAAACCACCGCGCCCTTGCCGGCCGCGAGCCCCGAGGCTTTCACGACGAGCGGCTCGGCGTGGCGTTCGATGTGGGCGAGCGCCGGAGCGGTCGCGGTGAAGGCGCGACTCGCCGGGGTCGGGACGCCGGCGGACGCCATGACGTCCTTGGCGAATGCCTTGGAGGATTCGATGCGCGCGGCTGCGGCGCTGGGGCCGAACGCGGGGACGCCGACGGCTCGCAGGCGATCCACGAGTCCGGCGGCGAGGGGGACCTCGGGACCGACCACGACGACATCGATCCGGTGCGCGCGCGCCGCCGACACGAGTCCATCCAGGTCGCTGGCGGGGACGGGGAGGTTGGTGGCGAGCGCCGCGGTGCCGGGGTTCCCCGGCGCCGCGAACAGGGTCGTCGTGGGGTCGTCGGCGTGGAACGCCCAGCACAGGGCGTGCTCGCGGCCGCCCCCGCCGACGACCAGAACCCTCACTTCTTCTTTATGGCGTCGGAGAAGGCCTGGGCGGCGCGCTTCGCCGAATCGACGACGTCGTTCACGACGGCCTTCGCTTCCTTCATGTAGTGCTCGCGGGCTTCGTCGATGTCCTTGTCGAGCGGGCGCTGATCGGCGTCCGGTCCGCGCCGGGGGTATTCGCCGCGCAGGATGCGGTCGTAATCGCCCGCTTCCACCCAGCGCTGCAGCTCCGCCGCGCGCACCGTGTTGAAGGGATGGGTGCGCATCAGCACGCCGAGGATCTTGAAGACCCGGTCCAGCGCGCCGCCGGTCTCCTCGAACTCCTTCGCCTGGACCAGGAATGCGTTCAGGTCCATCTGCTTCATGTCGCCGCCGCCGGCGAACTTGAGGTTCATCCGCAGCGACGCCATCGGGTCCTGAGTGGCGAGCAGGCCGGCGCGGTCCGACGACAGCTCGCTCTTGCGGAACCATTCGAGCAGCGCGAGCTGAATCGGGAGAATCGCGATGCCGGCGAGAAACGGGAGCGCCGAGAAGCTGACGTTCAAGAGCAGCACCAGCAATGTGTGATACAGGGAGTGGCCGCTCATCACGTGGCCCAGCTCGTGGCCGAGCAGCGAGCGCATTTCGTCGTCGTCGAGCAGCGTGAGCGCTCCGGAATTGATCACGATGAACGGCTTGTCCATCCCATAGGCGCCGGCATTGGCGAACGGTGTTTGCGCGACGAACAGCTCGGGGCGCACCGACCAGTCGAGCGTGGTGAGCACGTCGGTGTAGAGCTGTTGCAGCCTGGGAAACTGGGTCGGCCCGACGCGGACCGCGTCGGCCTGAAACAGCAGACGAATGCCGCGCTCCCCGATGAACCCGTAGATCTTCTTCAGGACTTCGTCGAACCCCGGCACGGCGCGCAGCGACTGGAGCGCGGCCCGGTCGGCCGGGTGCTCCCAGGAGACGGGGGCGATCTGGGTGAGGATCTTCCGGGGCCGGGCTGCCGGCAGCCCGCTAGTGGCATCAGTCATGGGATACTCCGCAGGTTGAGCAACTCAATACGGGGTTAGGCCTCACGTGTTTCGTTCATCTCACGACGCCAGGGCCTGGTCCAAATCCTCGATCAGATCCTCCACATCCTCGATCCCCACCGACAGCCGGAGCAGGCTGTCGGTGAGTCCCATCTTCTGTCGAAGCTCCGGCGGCACGCTGGCGTGGGTCATCGAAGCCGGGTGGCCGATCAGGCTTTCCACGCCGCCCAAGGATTCGGCCAACGCGAACACTTTGGTGCGTTCCGCGGTCCGGCGCGCGAGCGCCGCGTCGCCCAGCTCGACGGCGACCATGCCGCCGAACCCACTCATCTGACGGCACGCGAGGTCGTGCTGCGGATGGTCGGGCAGCCCCGGGTAATAGACGCGCCGGACGCGCGGCTGGTGGGTGAGCCACTCCGCGATGCGCCGGCCGTTGGCATCATGCTGGCGCATTCGCAGCGGAAGCGTCTTGATGCCGCGCAAGGCCAGCCAGCAGTCGAACGGTCCCGGGACCGCCCCGGTGCCGTTCTGAATGAAGGCGAGCCGTTCGGCCAGGTCGTCGCGCGACGTGACGAGCATCCCCCCCACCATGTCGCTGTGGCCGTTCAGATACTTCGTGGTCGAATGCAGCACGAGATCGGCGCCGAGCTCGAGCGGTCGCTGAAAGCACGGCGTCGCGAAGGTGTTGTCCACGACGAGCAGGGCGCCGGCGCGTTTGGCGATGGCGGCCGTGGCGGCGAGATCGCACAGACGCATCAGAGGATTGGTCGGCGTCTCGGCGTAGATCACTTTCGTTCGCGGCGTGACCGCGGCGGCGACCGCATCGGTGTCGGCGCCGTCCACGAAGGTGAACGACAACCCGAGCCGGGACCAGATGAGCGTCATCTGACGGTGCGTGCCGCCGTAGACGTTTTCTCCGCTCACGACGTGGTCGCCTGCCGACAGGAGTTTCATCACGGCGTCGACCGCGGCGAGACCGGAGCCGAAGGCGAATCCGTGGAGGCCGCCCTCGAGCGCTGCGACGCTGCGCTCGAGTGCCTGGCGCGTCGGATTCTGGGTGCGGGCGTACTCGTATCCTTTGTTGCGGCCCAGGCCCTCCTGCACGTAGGTCGAAGTCTGATAGATGGGGGGCATGACTGCTCCGGCGAGCGGGTCCCCCGCGATCCCGGCATGGACGGCCCTCGTTCCCATCCGGCGGCGCAGATCCACGTCAAAGGCCTTGGTCATGTCGGGAACGTACCGACGCCTTTCGCCCCGAGCAAGCGAGCCTTACGTTTTGCCGCATGCCGGGCCGGAACGGGATCTCCTGTTTGGTTGTCGACGACGAGCCGCGGCTGCGCCGGGTCATCGTGCACCTGCTCGAGGGGGAGGGGTTCCGCTGCCTGGAGGCCGGCACGGGCGTGGAAGCCTTGCGGGTGATGGAGTCGGATGTGGCGCCCCTCGTCATCTCCGACCTCCGCATGCCGGAGATGGACGGCGTCAGCCTGCTGCGCCACGTCATCGATCGCTGGCCGACCACGGCGGTGATCATGGTCAGCGCCGTGTCGGACGTGGAGATCGCCGTGAAGTGCCTCAAGCTCGGGGCGTTCGACTACGTCAGCAAGCCGTTC
>JBGPIW010000231.1:0-4806 GCA_041485045.1 Gemmatimonadota bacterium
CCACCATACACATAGGCGATCACGCGCGCCGGCCCGCCACCGACGGGCATCACTCGCAGCAGCACATGCTGGTAGAACGGGTGATCGTCGGCGGCCACGTCCGGGAGAAACGCGAGGTACGCGATCCACTTGCCGTCGGGCGAGATGTGCGGGAACCAGTTGTTGAAGCCGTCGTTGGTGACCTGCTCCTGCGCGCTGCCGTCGGGTCGCATGCGCCAGAGCTGCATCCGTCCAGTCCGCGACGAATTGAAGTAGACGGTCGCGCCGTCGGGCGTGAACTCAGGCCCGTCGTCCAGTCCCGGCGCGGACGTGAGGCGGATCTCGTCGCCCCCGGTGACCGGAATCTTGTAGACGTCCAGCTCGTCACCCCGAACGCCGGTGTACACCAGCCAGCGGCCGTCGGGTGAGAAGCCGTGCAGGTAGGAAGGTCCTTTCGCCGTCACGCGCCTGGGCGTGCCGCCCGTTGCCGGCAGCGTGTAGATGATCGAAGCGTCGCTGTCCGCTGCCGTATGATGACTGATGCCCAGCATCCGGCCGTCGAAGGAGAGGACGTGATCGTTGTTGTTGCTCGTCGCGAACCCCGTGTTGATCACTTGGGCGGTGTGTGCTGAGAGATCGAAGCGGTAGAGGCGGCCCTCCTGGGCATAGATGAGCGCCTTGCCGTCGCGCGTCCAGTTCGGCGCCTGAAACGATCCGCGATATTGATGCACGATCGTCGTGTGCCCGGTCGCGACGTCCAGGATTTCGAGGTTGCTGCCGAGATAGTCGCGATAGGGGACGAAATCCCGCTTGGCCGGCCTCGTGATGCGCACGTTGCTGAACGCGGCCCGCTCCAGGACGGTGTCGTTGTGCGCGCATACGAACAGGCCGACGTATACGGTATCCGGGAGGGTCACGCCGGCGAGCTGCTGGGTGACGAGCGTGTCGCCGAATCGCGCGACCGACATGACGTACACGCCGTCGCGCCGCTCGAGCTGGATCACCGCGTCGGGGTCGGGCAGGCTGTCAGGCGACTTGGCCTCCTCGGTCGTGCCGCCGGTCGTGCGACGGAACTGGAGCGACATCAGTCCGTTGCCGTGCAACGCCGCGGTGACATGCGCGCTGTTGGTCGCGAGCGACGGGCGAATGGTCCAGCCGATCTTCCGGTGGTCCTCGACCCCCGCGCCGATGAACCGCGCCCGCGTGAAGAGAATGAAGTTGCCCGTCATCCGCTTCCACACGAGATGAAAGTCGTCGCGGTCGTTCCACATGTTCTGACCCGAGCCGGCCAGCAGATACTCCTGGCGCTGGGGGTCGTAGGACGTGGACCCGGATCGTCCGGCGCGGCCGACGTCCGTGTGCGCGTCGAAGATCCCGATCGAGCTCTGGGCGCCAACTGCGGGGCCGAGGCAGGCGAGGGTCAGCGCGGGCGTGAGAACACTGCGGAAGGCAAGAGAGCGCATGGGTTGTCTCGGCCAATCGCTATTCAAGACGACGCCAGACTTCGATGAAATGCTGGTACGGGCCCGGCCCCGCCGTCGTATCGTTCGGGTCCGTGAAGCTGTGATACCACAGGCCTCCTTCGATCCGGCATGTCGCCCGGAACGATGTCCCGATCCAGCTTGGAATGACGAAGAGGTCGAGGTGCTCTATGTACGTCGTGCCGCTCGTGGTGTAGGTACCCGCCCCGCCACTGATCTGGTATGCCCGCAGCGTGTCCAGCTCGGTCTTGAGCGGCAGCGTATCGCGCTTCGCTGCCTGGCCGACGAACATGAAATGCTGATCGGTGAGCACTTTCATCGCTCGGGACCCAGCGAGGGGCTGGTCCTTTCCATTCTGAGATACCGATACGAGCTCCCAAACCCCGCGCACCGGACAGCCTGCATCCGGGTGCACGTCGTTCATCGCCCGGAGGAACTCACTCCGTTCCCCGGTTTGAGATACTGGATGGGGGCCAGCGACTGCGAGCCCGGATACCGCAATGGTGAGCGCAGCGACGTGGCGGAGCAGCATCATGGTAGACCTCTGTGGAGCGAGACTCGGCGCAGCTCGAGCACCTGCACGACGACGTTCACGTTTCTCCGGTAGCCTGCTCTAACTCCCCTGCAGATACTCGCTCACCATCGTGACGAACTGGGCGAGCGCGATCTCGGGCTCCTCGATCTCCGGGTGCCAGCGCTTCTCCCACTCGAAACTGTAGTACCCGCGGTACCCGCTTTTCACGAGAGCTTCCACCTGCCGGCGCACCGGCACCTCGCCCGTGCCCGTCAGAACGTAGCGACGGTCGTTGCCGGCGGCGATGGAGTCCTTGAGGTGCGTGTGGCGGATGTAGCGCCCCAGCCGGCGCACGGTGTCCTCGGGTTCTTCCTTTCCCGACACGAAGGTGTGATGCGCGTCCCAGAGCAGGGCGACCGCGGGGGAGTCCGCGTGCTCGAAAATCGCCTCGAGGGCGGGCGAATCGGTGAAGTCGCCGTGCGACTCGATGAGCACCGTGACGCCCTTGCCCTGTGCGTACTGGCCGAGCTCGCGCAACCCACGGGCGATGTGCGCGAGCATCTCGTCGGGTGCCACACCCGCGACGTAGTTGTTGCCGAAGACGCGCACGTACGGCGCGTCGAGCGCGTGCGCGAGATCGATGAAGCGGCGCGCCTCGTCGAGCTGCGCGGATCGCTTGGCCGGATCCATTTCGTGCATGGTGGCCGAGCTGCCGAGGCAGGAGACGTGGAGGCCGCGTTGGGCGATCTGTCGCTTCGCAAGGGCGGTGCGCGCGGGCGCGAACTCGGGGCGCTGGGTGAGGTCCATGGTGTCCTGCAGCCCGCGCAGCTCCACGGCGGTGTAGCCGTGCGCCGCCGCGAAGTCCAGCACCTGGAGCCAGTCCCACCGCGGGCACCCGAGGGTCGAGAAGCCGAGGGGGAGGGGGAGGCGTGCTCGGAGCCCGGCC
The DNA here is from genome assembly GCA_041485045.1 of Gemmatimonadota bacterium. GTDB lineage: Bacteria > Gemmatimonadota > Gemmatimonadetes > Gemmatimonadales > GWC2-71-9 > DASTHG01. The sequence continues at coordinate 2,921 of JBGPIW010000231.1, forward strand.
CCCGGGGCCCAAGCGGTCGCCGCGAGGATCGCGGCCGACGTCTCGACGAACTCGCGGCGGGTGGCCAAGGCTGTAGTATAACCTGCATGCTCCTCGTGCTCGCGGTCTGCGCCGCCTCGCTCGGCGCACCGATGCAGGCCGATCAACCCCTGAACGAGTTGACCCCGGCCGAGCGCGCCGCCGGGTGGAGGCTGCTGTTCGACGGCAGGACGTTGACTGGCTGGCGTGGCCTCGGCTACGACAGCGTGCCCACCGTGCACTGGGCGGTCGTCGACGGAGCGATCGAGAAGATCGCGAGCGGCCGCGTGCCGGTCCTCCCGGACGGCCAGCCGCTGCAGGGCGGCGACCTCATGACCGTCGAGGTATTCGGGGACTTCGAGCTGTCGTGGGAATGGAAGGTCACGCCCGGCGCCAACAGCGGCGTCAAGTACAACGTTTCGGAGGAGCTGTCGCTGCGGGAGGCGCCGAATCACGCGGCCTTGGGCTTCGAGTATCAGGTCCTGGACGACGACCGGCACCCGGACGGCAAGCTCCCGACGCATCGAGCGGGCGCACTGTACGACCTCGTCGCCCCCAACGACCGCAAGCACCTCCGGCCGGTCGGCGCGTGGAACCGGTCGACCGTGATCTTCCGCGGGAACCACGGCGAACACTGGCTGAACGGCGCGCGCATCGTCGCGTTCGATCTCGGAACTCCGCACCTGGACTCGCTGCTGGCGGCGAGCAAATTCCGGACGCTGCCGTGGTTCGGCGAACGGCGTCGCGGCGGTGGCCACATCGTGCTCCAGGACCATGGCGACGAGGTGTACTTCCGCAACATCAAGGTGAGGCCGCTATGAAACGCCGCAGATTCGTGAAGACCGCGTCGGCCGCGGGGCTGGGAGTCGTGGCTGCTGGAATCCGCTCCTGGGCGTTCGCCGCCGGACCGCCCTCCGAGAAGGTCGTCGTGGCGGTCATGGGACTGAACGGGCGCGGCACCGTGCTGGGCAAGGGCTTCGCGCGGGCCGCGAACGCCACGGTGGCCTACGTGTGCGACGTGGACTCGACCGTGCTGGCACGGGGAGCGGCGGCCGTCGGCGGCGTGCAGTCGCGGGCGCCCCAGGCCGTAGGGGACTTCCGGCGGGCGCTCGACGACAAGACCGTGGACGCGCTCGTGATCGCCGCTCCGGACCACTGGCACGCGCCGGCCACGATCCTCGCCCTGCAGGCCGGGAAGCACGTCTACCTCGAAAAGCCCTGCGGCCACAACGCGCGCGAAGGCGAGCTGCTGGTGGAGGCGCAACGCAAGTACCAGCGCGCGGTCCAGATGGGCACGCAGCAGCGGTCGGCGCCGCGCTCCATCGAGCTCGTCCAGGCCATCACGGAAGGTCTCATCGGGCGCCCCTACCTGGCGCGCGCCTGGTACGCGAACACGCGGGGCACGATCGGCCGCGGCAAACCGGCGCCCGTGCCGGCCACGCTCGATTACGAGCTGTGGCAGGGCCCCGCGCCCCGCACCCCGTATCGCGACAACGTGATCCACTACAACTGGCACTGGTTCCACCGCTGGGGGACCGGGGAGATCGCGAACAACGGCACGCACGAGATCGACGTGTGCCGCTGGGCGCTCGGCGTGGACGCCTGCACCCGTGTGGTCTCGACGGGCGGGCGCTACCAATTCGAGGACGACTGGGAGTTCCCCGACACTCAGGAGGCCACCTTCGAGTTCGCGGGGGGGAAGACGATCGTGTGGCAGGGACAGAGCTGCAACGGGCTGCCGACCTTCGGGCGCTCGCGCGGCACCCTCGTCCTCGGGACCGCGGGGAGCGTCGTGCTCGATCGCGACGGTTACGTCGTCTACGACCTCAAGGGCCAGGTGGTCCGCGAAGTGGTCGCGGCCAAGCCGG
>JBGPIW010000232.1:0-4798 GCA_041485045.1 Gemmatimonadota bacterium
CCCTCGACCAGCACCGTGCCGCAGATCCCCAACGCCACCTATCGCAGCACCGGAGTGTTCGCGCAGGGTGATTGGAGCGTCCTGCCGCGGCTGTCCCTGCTGCTCGGGGCTCGCTACCAGCACGTCAACGCCGCCACGCGGCTGACCCCCAATTTCACGGGGCCCATGGAGAACGCCACCGATCGAACGGTGGTCGGCTCGGCGAGCGCTGTGCTGCGTCTCGCCAATGCCGTGAGCATCGTCGGGACGGTGGGCCGCGCGTTCCGCTCGCCCAATCTCGTGGAGCGCTTCTTCAATGGGCCGACGCCCGAGGGCTTCGGGTACCTGTCCCCCAACCCCGCTCTCAAAGCGGAGACGAGCCTGAACACGGATCTGGGCGTCCGGGTCCGCACGGCGCGCGCCTATGTCGAGGCGTTCGTCTTCCAGAACAACATCCGCGACGGCATCGCCATCGCACCGACCGGGGATTCCGTGCAGAGCCTGCCGGAGTACCGGGACGTGAACGTGGAGAAGCTGCGGTACCGGGGCGTGGAGCTCGACAGCCGGCTGCGGCTGGCGCACGGGTTCTCGCTCGGGGCGGGTGCCTCCTGGCTCCGCTCGAAGAACGTGCTCCAGCCCCAGATCCCGGTGGGGAATTCCTATTCGAGCAGCTTCCGCGGCACGGTCCGCTACGATGAGCCGCGCGAGCGGCTGTTCGCCGAATACGAGCTGCGCGGCAACGGGGATCGCAAGAACGTGCTCGCGGGCGCCAACAACCCCGTCGGCGCGACGTTGCCGGGGTTCGTCGTCCATTCGGTGCGGGCGGGCCTCGTCATCGCGCGCACCGGCCTGCGCACGCACCGCATCGACCTTGGAGTCGCGAACCTGGCGAACACGCTCTACGCCGAATTCGCGAACGTGAGCTTCTTCCGACCGGAGCCGGGTCGTCGCGTGTTCGCGACCTACAGTGTCGCCTTCTGACACTGGGAGCGGGCGGGGGGCGGCCGCCACCCCGCCCCCCCCTGCCGGATCACCCGCGCCCGCGCAGCCATCACGGGAAGTTCATGCGCTGCACGAACGCCTCCCAGCGCGGGTCGACGCGCAGCGACTGCAGCATTGGGTCCACGCGGCAGAAGTAGAGAGACCAATTCCGATCGGTGTACGCCCGGTCCAGCCACTCGAACGCGCGGTCGCGATCGCCCAGGGCGCCGTAGACCTGGGCGATCGGGAGGGCGACCGCATAGCGGTGCGCCGTGTCGTTCTGCAGCCGTCTGATCTCCGCCCCCGCCTCCGCCCGACGGCCGGCCTTCGCCAGCACGTAGCCGGACAGCCCGAGGCCGTACGAGCCGACGTTCTCCGGACTGTGACGCAGCTCCTCGAGGGCGGCGTCGTTTTCACCCCGCGCCGCGTACAGCCGGGCGAGATCGAGATGCGCCAGCGGGTATTTCGGGTCGAGCTCGAGCACGCGGCGGAACTGGGCCAGGGCCTCGTCATAGCGTCCGGCGAACATCAACATCGTCCCCAGCCGCGTGTTCAAGATGAGCGAGACGGGCTCGTCGGCCACCGCCCCGCGCAGCTCCGTAATCGCGTCCTCGATCCGGTTCGCAGCGACGAGATACCAGCTATGGAACAGGCGGGCTTCGCCATAGCGTGGGTCGAGGGTGAGCGCCTGGTCAAAACGCTCCCGGGCGGCTGACCAATCCCAGTCATAAAACAGGTGAATGAATCCGAGGGCGGTGTGGGCGTCGGAGAGCGTACTGTCCAGCGTGAGCGCGCGATTGGCGGCGGCGCGTGCCCGCGCGAACGCTTCCGTGGGAGCCATGTACCCGAACCCGCCCATCAGGCTGTATGCCTCGCCCAGCCCGGCCCACGCCTGCGCGTATCCCGAATCGCGGGCGATCGCCTGGCCGAAATACTCGATCGCCTTGCGAAAGCCTTCCCGATCGCGCCGATTCCAGAAGAACCGGCCCCGGAGGTAGAGGTCGTGGGCTTCGAGGCTGGAGGTGCCAGCGCCCGGGTGCTCAGCGCCACGCGCGCTCAATCGTAGCGCCCTCGCGATCGCCGCCGCGATCTGGTCCTGGACGGTGAAGACGCCCCTGACGTCCCGTACGTAAGCGTCCGACCACAGGGTGAGCCCGTCGGTCACGTTGACGAGCTGGGCGGTGATGTGGAGTGTGTCGCCGTTGCGTCCGACCGAGCCGTCGACCACCGAGCCGACCGCCAGCCGCCGGCCGATCTCGTGCACGTCCACGCTGCGACCCTTGAACTGGTAGGCGGAGCTGCGGGCGGCCACCCGCAGCCCCGGCACCTTGGCGAGTGTGGCCGCGAGCTCATCAGTCATCCCGTCGCTGAAGTATTCATCCTCCCGGTTTCCGCTCGTGTTCGCGAACGGCAGAACCGCGAGGGATTGCACCGTGGCCGAGGCGGACCCGGCGTGGCGGCCGAGCACCGCCATCCCGATCCACACCAGCAGCACCACAGGGACTCCTACCAGGGCGACGGTCCGCCAGGGTACGCGGCGCGGAGCGAGCCCGGTATCCTGCGCGACCGCCAAGGCCTGGGCGAGATCGGCGGCCGACGCGTAGCGATCCGCGGGGAACCGTTCCAGCGCGCGGGCGACGACGGCTTCGAGCGCCGGGGACACCGCCGGGCGGACGGCGCGCAGCGGCCGGGACCGTTCGGTCAACGCCCGTACCATGACTGTCTGGGGAGTTGGAGCGCTGAAGGGGTGCTCGCCGGCCAGCATCTCGTATAGCACGCAGCCCAGGGCATAGATGTCGACGCGGCCATCGAGCGCGCGCTCCCCGCTCGCCTGCTCGGGGCTCATGTACGCCGGGGTGCCGACGATCATGCCCCGCGTGGTCAGGTTCTTCTCACTCGCACTGTCCACGGCTTTCGCGATCCCGAAGTCGGCGACGAGCGCGTGCCCGCCAGTCAACAGGATGTTTTCGGGCTTGATGTCGCGATGCACCACGCCGTGGGCGTGCGCATGGGCCAACGCGTCCGCCACTTCGCGCGCGATCCGGAGCGCGTCCGCGATCGGCAATTGCCGTTCGCGAGCCAGGCGCTGGCGCAGGGACTCCCCGTCGACGAAGGGCATGACGTAATAGGGCGTGGGGACCGGGTCGCCGAGGTCGGCACTGCCGGAGTCGATGAGACCGAGAATGTTGGGGTGGGAGAACCGCGCGGCCACCAGGATTTCATTGAGAAATCGCTCGGGACCGATCGCCGAGGCGAATCCGGCGTGCAGGACTTTGATGGCGACCTTACGGTCGTGCTTCCGGTCGTGGGCGAGGTAGACCGTCGCCATGCCGCCCTGACCGATCTCACGCTCGACCTGGTAGCGCTCGGCGAGGGCGGCGGTCAGCCGGTCGACTTCGCTCATACCTCATCTTGGGGTTGCGACCGGCTCACCGCCAGCCGGTGCACCTCCCGGTGCCGGAAACACGACACGATGTGGTCGTTCACAATGCCGACCGCCTGCATGAATGCGTAGCAGATCGTCGGTCCCACGAACCGGAAGCCTCGCTCGACCAGCGCCTTGCTCATCCGCTCCGACTCCGCCGTCTTGGCGGGGATCTGCTTGAGTGAGCGCCAGCGATTCTCCTTCGTCTCGCCCTCCACGAAGCTCCACAAGAACGGCCCGAACCGCGCGCCGGCTTCGCGCATCTCGAGGAAGGCGCGGGCATTGGCGATCGCGGCGTCGATCTTCTGCCGGTTGCGCACGATCCCGGGGTCGGCGAGCAGGCGCCGGCGTCGGACTGCCGTGTAGCGCGCCATCTTGTCCGGGTCGAAGCGGTCAAACGCATCCAGGAACGCGTCGCGCTTGCGGAGGATGATCGCCCAGGAGAGTCCCGCCTGGAACCCGTCGAGGATCAGCTTCGCGAACAGCGGCTTGTCGCCGCGCACCGGGACGCCCCATTCCCGGTCGTGATAGGCGAGCATCGCCGGATTGTCGCCCAGCCAGGCGCAGCGCGGCTTGCCGTCGGGACCTCCTCGTACCACGAGCCATTCCCCGTTGTTGGATGCCCGGGAATGTAGATTGTCGCGATGCCGCCCGCTCTCCTGGTCCTGTCGGGATTGACCGAGTCGCTGCAACACCATCCGCTCGCCGCGGTCGCTGCGCTGTTCGCCGCGGGTCTCGTGACCAGCCTGTCTCCCTGCATCTGGCCGATGATCCCGATTACCGTCGGGTTGCTCAGCGGGACGGCGCGGACCGAGGCGCCACGCATCCGTGTAGTCGGGCTGACGCTTACCTACATTCTGGGACTCGCGCTGTTCTACTCCCTGCTTGGCCTCCTGGCGGGGCTCACCGGGACGCTGTTCGGCACCGTCTCGTCCAATCCCTGGCTCCGCCTGGCCGTCGGCAACCTCCTCATCGTGTTCGCCTTGGGAATGCTCGACGTGATCCCGATGAACGCGCCGCAGCGGCTCGCGGCGTGGGCCGGAAGCCTCTCGGGCGGCTCCTACCCGGCGGTCTTCCTGCTCGGCGCGACTTCGGGGATCGTCGCGGCACCGTGCGGGGCGCCCGCCTTCGGCGTCGTGCTCACCTGGGTCGCGGCCACCAAGAGCGGCATCCTGGGGTTCTTGTACCTCTTCGTCTTTTCGCTCGGTATGACCGCGGTGCTTGCGGTGGTGGGACTGTTCTCGGGGACGCTCGCCGCACTCCCCAAGCCCGGCCCCTGGATGGTGTGGATCAAACGGGTCGCCGCGGTGGTTCTACTGCTGGTGGCGGAATACTACTTCGTGCAAGTGGGGAAGACTCTGTGAACAACGTGCGTGGTGCGTGGTGCGTGGTGTTCTCCCTGCTGATCGTGAG
>JBGPIW010000233.1:0-4789 GCA_041485045.1 Gemmatimonadota bacterium
GACCGAAGGCGACGCCACGTACCTGGTCGCTCCGAGCAAGCGCCTGCAGCTGACGGTGACGATCGAGTTTCCGCATCCCCTGATCGGCCGGCAGGTCGGGAGCTACGACATCTCGGCCGAGTCGTTCGCGCGCGAGCTCGCCCCGGCCCGGACCTTCGGATTCACCAGCGAAGTCGCGGCGCTCCAAGCCAAGGGACTCATCAAGGGAGCATCGACGGCCAGCGCCATCGTGCTGGACGAGCGCGGCGTGGTGAACGGGGGCGCACTGCGCTGGCCGGACGAGTTCGTGCGCCACAAGGCCGCCGACATCCTGGGAGATCTCGCCCTCGCCGGCGGCCGCGTACGCGCGCACATCGTGGCGACCAGGCCGAGCCACAGCGGCAACGTGGCGCTCGCCCGGGCGCTCGCCCGCGCCGCCAAGCGGAGCGGCGTGCCCGCGATGGACATCGGGCGCATCATGGATGTGCTGCCGCACCGGTACCCGTTCCTACTGGTCGACCGCATTCTGGAAGTGGAAGGGGAGAAGCGGATCGTCGGGATCAAGAACGTCACGATCAACGAGCCGTTCTTTCAGGGGCATTTTCCCGGGCATCCCATCATGCCGGGGGTGCTGATCATCGAGGCGATGGCTCAGGTCGGGGGCATGCTGCTGCTCAGCCACTTCGAAGCGCAGAACGTCGAAGACAAGGTCGTGTACTTCATGTCGCTCGATAACGTGAAGTTCCGGCGCCCGGTGCTGCCCGGCGATCAAATCCGGTTCGAGCTCGAGATGATCGCGTTCCGCGGCAAGACGTGCCGGATGAAAGGGCAGGGGTTCGTGGACGGGCAGGTGGTCGCGGAAGCGGAGATGATGGCCGTGGTGGTGGACAAGTGATTCACCGAACGGCGCTCGTCGATCCCTCGGCCCAGCTGGGGCTGGATGTGAGCATCGGGCCCTACGCCATCATCGGGCCGAGCGTCGTGATCGGCGACCGCTGCCAGCTCGCGGCTCACGTCGTGATCGAGCGCAACACGCGGCTCGGGGCGGGCGTCAAGGTCGGCTACGGTACGGTGCTCGGCGCCGATCCCCAGGACCTCAAGTATAAGGGGGAGGAAACCTGGGTCGAAATCGGGGACGGCACCATCCTGCGGGAATACTGCACGATCAATCGCGGGACGCCGGCCACGGGAAAGACGACCGTCGGGCAACGGTGCTTCATCATGACCTACGTGCACGTCGCGCACGACTGCGTAGTGGGCGACGACGTCATCCTCGCCAACTCCATCCAGATGGCGGGCCACGTGACGGTGGACGATCGGGCCATCATCAGCGGCCTCGTTCCGATCCACCAGTTCGTCCGGGTGGGGACGTACGCGTTCGTCGGGGGCGGGTCGCGGGTCAACCAGGATGTCCCCCCCTACACCAAGGCGGTCGGGAATCCGGTGCACCTCTACGGACTGAATTCGGTCGGGCTGCAACGGGCCGGGTTCACGCCCGAAGTGAAACTGGCCCTGAAAAAGGCCTACCGGCTGGTCTTCAACTCGCACCTCACCGTCAGCCAGGGGATCGCCCGGGCGCGGACCGAGCTGCCGGCGGTTGGGGAAGTCGAGACTTTCCTCCGGTTCATCGAGGCGTCGCAGCGCGGAGTGCTGGTGTGACCCTGCGCCGGGTGCGCGTCGGGGTCATCGGCACCGGCGCGCTCGGGTTTCACCACGCCCGGTTGCTGCGACGCATGGACGGCGTGGAGTTCGCCGGGATCTACGATGTCGACCCGGTGCGCGCCGCGCAGGTGGCACGGGAGCTGGAGACCGTCGCTCATCCGTCGCTCGACGCCCTGCTGGTCGGTGTGGAGGCGGTGAGCATCGCGGTGCCGACGCCGGCCCACACCGACGTCGGCCTGGCGGTCCTCGCGCGGAACATCGCCGCCCTCATCGAGAAGCCGCTCGCCGATTCGCCGGCCGGGGCCGAGGCCCTTGTCGGGCAGGCGGCGCGTGCGGGGGTCGTGCTCCAGGTGGGGCACGTGGAGCGGTTCAATCGGGCCGTGCGGGCGGCCGCCCCCTATCTGGACGAGCCGCGTTTCCTTCAGACGGAGCGACTGGCGCCGTTCCAGCCGCGCGGCACGGATGTCGCCGTCATTCTCGATCTCATGATCCACGACCTCGACCTGATCCTCGAGTTGGTGCGGTCGGAGGTCCACGAGGTGCGGGCGACGGGCGTGCCGGTGCTCACTCCGCACGTCGACATCGTCAACGCACGCGTGGAGTTCGCCAATGGGGCCGTCGCCCTGGTGACCGCCAGCCGGATCTCGCGGGAGCGGACGCGCAAACTCCGGATCTTCCAGCCGACCGGCTATTTCTCCCTCGACCTGGCCCAGGGCAGCGGGCGGTTTTACCGCTTGAAGCCGGGGTGGCAGGAGATCGGCGCGCGGCGCATCGAGGATATCGTCGAAGTGGTCCGGCTCGAAGCCCCGGAAGCGGAGCCGCTCAAGCTCGAACTCGAGAGCTTTGTGCGCGCCGTGCGCGGCGAGAGTGATGTCGTGGTGTCGGGGGCGGCGGGAGCGCAGGCGCTGGCGCTGGCATGGCGCGTGGCGGACGCGATCCAGGCATCGCCGCTCGCCGCCATGAAGCCGTGAGCCGGGGCCCGCGGATCTATTGCTCCGCCGGCGAGCCATCGGGGGACGCGCACGCAGCGCCGGTGATCGCTGCGTTGCGGCGCCAAGCTCCAGGGATCACGATCGAGGCGTTCGGGGGTCCGCAGATGGCGGCGGCAGGCGCGCAGGTGCTGGACCGGATGGAGTCATTTTCGGTCGTCGGCTTCGTCGAGGCGCTGGAAGGGATCCCGCGCCATTACCGCCTGCTCCGGAAGACACGGAATGCGTTTCGAGCGGGCCGCTATGACGTCGCCATGTTCGTGGACTACCCGGGATATCATCTGCGCGCGGCGGCGGCGGCAGCAGCAGCGGGCGTGCCGGTCCTGTACTACATCGCGCCACAGCTCTGGGCCTGGGGTGCGGGCCGCGTGCGGCGACTCGCGGCTGCGGTGCGTCAGCTGGCGGTCATCCTGCCGTTTGAGGAGCCGTTTTTCCGGGAGCGGGGCGTGCCAACCACGTTTGTGGGGCATCCACTCAGGGACCGGCCACCGCCGCCGGGTCGGGCAGAGGCTCGCCGGGCGCTGAGCCTCGACCCCGACCGTCCCACGCTGGGTGTCTTTCCGGGGAGTCGCGCGCAGGAGGTGCGCCGGATCTGGCCCGTCGCTCGGGAAGCCGCGCGGCGAGTGATCGCGGCTCGGCCAGATGTGCAGGTGGTCGTTGCGGGCACCTCGGTCGCGAGTTACCCGGATGCGGGGGCGTTGCACGTGGCGATGGGGGAACCGGCGCTCGTCTTTGCCGCCGCCGATGCAGGTCTTTGCAAGTCGGGCACGACGACCCTCGAAGCGGCGCTCGCCGACCTCCCAATGGTGATTACCTACCGGCTGCACCCGGTCTCCAACTTCATCGCCATGCGCGTGCTTCAGGTGCCCTGGGTCGGCCTCGTGAACCTGGTCGCCGGTGAGCTGGTCTGCCCGGAACTGCTCCAGCGCGCCGCCCGGCCCCAGGCGCTGGCGGACCAGCTGCTCCCGCTGCTCGATCCCGATGATCCCGTCACGCGCCGGCAACGGGCCGGCCTCGCCCGCGTGCGCGAGCGGCTTGGTCCGCCGGGGGCGGCGGAGCGCGTGGCGCAGCTCGCCCTGGAGCTGGTGCGGTGAGGCTACGCTGGGCGGAGCCGCTGCTCACCGCGGTCGGGTTCGTCCTGGTGGGACTCCTGGCGCGCACGTGGCGTTACCGGCTGGCCGGGCGCGAGCATCCCCAGACCCTGTACGACGGCCGGCGCCCGTTCGTCTTCGCGTTATGGCACAGCCGCATTCTGCCGCTCCTGTATCTCCACCGCCACGAGGCGATGGTGCTCCTGATCAGCCGGCACCGCGATGGCGGACTCCTGGCCACGCTGGCGGAGCGGTGGGGCTATCGATTCGTGCGTGGGTCCACCCGGCGCGGCGGTGAAATCGGGTTGCGTGGGGTGGTGCGGGCGCTGCAAGCCGGCGGCGTGGTCGCGATTACTCCGGACGGTCCGCGCGGTCCGGCGCAGCGCGTGAAGCCCGGGATCGTCGCCGCCGCGCAGCACGCCGGCGTGCCGGTCGTCCCCGCGACGGCGAGACCCTCGCGCGCCTGGCAGCTCTCGAGCTGGGACCGGTTCTGCATCCCCATGCCCTTCGCGACCATCGACGTGGTCTACGGCGCGCCGCTCGGCATCGGCCCCGGGAAGGCGGGCCTGCGTGCCGGCATCGATGCGGTGGAGCGCGGACTCAACGCCCTCGCCGATGCGACGTGATGGCCACCGCCTGGAACGTTCGCCTGGTGCGACGGCTGTGGCGACGTCGGAGCTGGAAGGCCCGGTCGGCTCGGGCTGCACTACTGCCCTTGTCCGGGATCTACGCCGCGGTCGTTTCGCTCCGTGCCGCAGCGTATCGCGGGGGCGTGGTGCACGCGCGGCGTCTCCCGTTGCCGAGTGTCGCGGTGGGGAACCTGTCGGTCGGTGGCACGGGGAAGACCCCATTGGCGGCCTGGATCGCGGCGTATTGCGTCCAGGTGGGGCGCCGGCCCGGCGTGCTGTTGCGCGGCTACGGACGCGATGAAGTGCTCGTTCATCGGCAGCTCGTCCCGGAAGCGGTCGTCGTGGCAAACCGGGACCGCGTGGCCGGCGGCTTGGAGGCTCGGTCCCGGGGCGCCGATGTGTTGGTACTGGACGACGCGTTTCAGCTGTTGGGGGTCCA
>JBGPIW010000234.1:0-4789 GCA_041485045.1 Gemmatimonadota bacterium
GACGTCGAGCTGAACCCCGAAATGGACTTGACCGACCTCTACGTCTTCCCGAGCCCGACGCCGGGTCGCGTAGTGCTGGTCATGAACAGCTGGGGCGTGCTGTCGCCGGCCGAAACGCCGACCACGTACTTCGATCCCAACATCCTGTATCAGCTCAAGATCGACAACAATCACGATGGGATCGAGGACAAGGTCATTCAAGTGACCTTCAACGGATCCGGGCCGAGTCAGACCGTCGACGTGCGGGGCCCCGTGGCGCCGCCCGTGCCCGGAGCGATGGGAAATACGCTCTCGACCGCCGCTCCGGTGGTGAGCGGAGCGACGCGCACCACGATCGGCTCGGCGTCGGGCGTCCAGGTGTACGCCGGCCCGCGGGACGATCCGTTCTTCATCGACCTCGAGCAGTTCTTCCGCATCATCCCCGACCGGAAGCCGGTCACGGGCGCCTTGTCGCAACTGCCCGACACGCCGACCGCCAGTGCCTGGCGCACGCCGGGAATCGATTTCCTGGGCGGCTTCAACGTGCTGTCGATCATCATCGAGCTGCCGGTGAGCGACCTCACCGGATCCGCAGGCCCCAACTTCGGGGTCTGGGCCACGATCAGCCGCTAACCGACCGATGCCAAGGAGTCTCGCGATGAAACCCACTGTTCTGCTCAGGGCCACAACCCTGGCGGCGATCGTGCTGGCGGCCGCCTGCAACGACGAATCCAACGGTCCCACCCCGCTGCCCGACCGGACGTTCAATCAGGTGCAGCGGCTCGGCAATCCGCTCGTTTCGGAAGTCTTCCTCGCCAAGCGAGACCACGGATTCCACGGATCCACGGCGCCGACCATCGACGTCGCGGCGTTTACTCCGGGAATTCGCGGCTTCGTGGACAACGTCGCCGGCCGCGACTCGACGGTCGGCAAGACCCTGGCCGCCGTGCTGCTGCCCGATGAGCTGCTGGTCCAGTCGGACAAGGCGACCAACACGGCCGGGTGGCTGACCTGGGCCCTGGCGAACGGCTGGGGCGGCCGGACGCTCACCGACGACGTCGTGACGGCAGGGTTGCAGGCGGTGTTCGGGCCGTTGCTCAACCCGAACAACACGACGATCGCCCTGGCCGACGACCATGTGGACGCGAACGACGTCGCCTTCGGCACGACGTTCCCGTACCTGGCCGCCGCGCACTAAGGTGGAGCGATCGATGCGAGGGCGACCCCGTATACCGATCGTGGTGATCCTGTCCGCGAGCCTCGCGCTCGCGGCAGGGTCGCTCGCCGTCCACGTGTCGGGGCGCGCGAACGCGGCGCTGCGCGCGCCGGTCCGCGATGAGGCCCGCATCCGCGAGCAGGACATCGCGTTCTACGAGGCGCGCCTGATCCGGGACCCGACGAGCGCGTTCGACCTGGCGCAGCTCGCGGCGCTGCACCTGCAGCGCGGTCGCGAGCGGGGCGACCCCGAGGATGTGCGGCGGGCCGAGGCCCTCGCGCGTAGCTCGCTGGCCCGGCGCGAGACACGGAACGCAAGGGGCTATTCGACTCTCATCTCGACTCTCATGACGCAGCATCGCTTCACCGAGGCACGCGGCTGGGCCGAGCGGCTCGTGGCGCTGGACTCGACAAGTGTGTCGGCCCGTGCCGTGCTGGGCGAGATCGAGATGGAGCTCGGCGATTATGCCGCAAGCCGGCGCACCTTTGGGGCGCTATCCCAACATCGAGGCAACCTCGCGGTCGCCCCGCGGCTCGCCCGCTGGCTCGAGCTCCAGGGCCAGATCGAGGAGGCGCGCCGCCTGCTCACCAGTGCGCTCGACAGCGCCCGCGCCAGGCCGAAACTGCCGCGGGAGCAGGTCGCCTGGTTCGAGCTGCGCGTGGGAGACCTGGAGCTGCGGAGCGGCCACGCGGACGCGGCCCGGCGCGCGTTCCAGGCCGGGCTCGCGATCGCACCGCAAGACGCTCGGCTGCTCGCCGCGATGGCGCGCCTCGAATCGGTGCGCGGCCACTGGCGCCGAGCGGTCGCATGGGGAGAGCGGTCCATCGCGATCGCCCCGGATCCGGCGACGCTCGGCTTGATCGGGGACGCCTACTCGGCGCTGGGCGACTCCGGGCAGGCGGCGGAGTACGTGCATGCCATGGAGGTCGTGACGGTGGCGCAGCCGGGTGGGTTCCATCGTGCCTGGAGCCTGTTCCTGCTGGATCACCACCGCCGCGTGCCGGAAGTTGTGGGGCAGGTACAGGAGGAGATCCGCACTCGGCGCGACATCTACGGCTGGGACTTGCTGGCCTGGGCGCTGCACCGGGCCGGCCGGGACCGTGAAGCGTTGCCGGCGATGGCGCGCGCGTTGGCGCTGGGCACCCGGGACGCGACGCTCTTCTATCACATGGGGATGATCGAGCGGGCGATCGGACATCGGGTGGCTGCGCGGCGCTACCTCAAGCTCGCGCTCAGCACGAACCCCTGGTTCCAGCCGCAAGCGGCGAGCGAGGCGCGCGCCGTCCTGGAGTCCCTCTGATGTCCGAGCTCCTGGCGTTCGTCCAGCTCGGCTTCCGGCACATCGTCAACCCGGAGGCCGCCGACCACATCCTCTTTCTGCTCGCGCTGGCCGCCATTTACCGGCCGCGCGACTGGCGCGAGGCGCTCTGGGTCGTAACAGCGTTCACGGTGGGGCACTCGATCACCCTGGCCCTCGCGGTGACGCAGGCGCTGGTGCTCCCCACCGCCTGGATCGAGTTCCTGATCCCGGTGACGATCGTGGCCACCGGCATCGAGAACCTGGTGGTGCGCGATCGGGGGCGAGCGCTCTGGGGCGGGCGCTACCGGCCGGTGTTCTCCGGCGTGTTCGGCCTGGTCCATGGTGCAGGGTTCGCGAACTACCTCCGCAGTCTGTTCGTGGACCGGGTGGCAGTGCCGCTGTTCGGGTTCAATCTGGGCATCGAGCTGGGCCAAGTTGTGGTCTTGTCCCTGACAGCGCTGGCGTTCGTCGCGGTGGACCGCGGGCTCGGCGCGCTGCAGCGGCGGGAGCGGGGGCCCACTGCGTTGCGTCTGCGGGTTGTCGGGGTATCGGTCGCGGTGATTCTGGTCGCCGTCCGCTGGGCAGCGGAGCGGGCACCGTGGTGAGCCGGTTGCTCGCGGTCCTGGTCGCGATGACCGGCGTGTCCCCACGCGGGGTGCATCCGCTCCACACCACGCTCACCACCATCGAATGGCACGCCGAGACCGGGACGCTGCAGGTCGCGGTGCGGGTCTTCTCCCAGGATCTCCGAGCCGTCGTGCCGCGTACTACGGCGGACTCGGCGTGTGGATACGCCCGGCGCGTCGTGCTGCTGCGCGATGCCGCGGGCCGGGTGCTCGAAGCGCAACGGTGCACGATTCAGGAGGACGCGGACGTCACGTGGATCCGGATGGAAGCGCGGCTCACTGCTGCGGCCGGTCTGCGGATCCTGAACGCCTTCTTGTTCGAGTCGTTCACCGACGAGGTGAACGTCGTCCAGGCCAATCTCCTTGGTCGATCGCGAACCCTCTTGTTTACCAAAGGGGACTCGCCGAAAGCGATCGGTGGATGAGTCGCGCTTGACCCACCCCGGGTCCCGGGGTAAGACTCGACATGCGAAGGCGGCGATGGCTGTGTGTCCTGGTGGGGGGGGCTGGCTGTCTCCGGGCCGTGCCGGCCCACGCGCAACAACCTGACACGGCGGAGCACGCGGTCGCACTCCCGGCGATCAGCGTGTCTGCTGCGCGAACGACGCTGCCGCTCGTCAAGGTGGCGCGTGCCGTCCAGATCCTCGATCGCCGGCAGATCAGCGCGGCGCGACCCACGTGGGGCCTGGACGAGGCGTTGGGGCAGGTGCCGGGCGTATTCGTCGCCAACCGCTACAACTTTTCCCTCGATCAGCGGATCTCGGTGCGGGGCTTCGGCAGCCGCTCGGCGTTCGCCGTGCGGGGCATCAAGATTTTGGTGGACGGGATTCCGCAGACCCTGCCCGACGGCCAGGGCCAGCTCACCAACCTCGAGCTGGGCGATGTGGATCGCATCGAAGTACTGCGGGGATCCGCCTCAGCGCTGTTCGGGAACGCCTCGGGCGGCGTCATCAGCATCTGGACCGATCCCGTGCCCCCACCACGGGTCCGAGAGGACGTCCGATTCGTCGCCGGGTGGGCCGGGCGGCGCGGCGGCCGAACGTGGAACAAGTGGCAATCGACTACCGGCCTCCCGGTCGGGAGCGGGGGCGCCGAGCTCTCAGTCTCGCGCCTTGCCTACGATGGGGAGCGCGATCACAGCGCGGCGGACCTCCGCAACCTGAACGCCCGTCTCCGCCTGCCGCTCAGCACGGGCTGGCTGTTGTCGATGGTGGCCGCGGTCGGCGACGACCCGCGGGCCGATAACCCTGGCGCCCTCACGCTCGCCGAGTTGCAGGCGAATCGCGATTCCGCGCCCGCGGTGAACCTCTCGAGTCACGCGGGCAAGGACGTGACGCAAGCCCAAGGAGGCGCGACGCTGCGCCACCCGTTTGCCACCGGTGGAGAAGTCGGCGTGACGGTGTTCGGTCTGACGCGCGCGCTCAAGAACCCGACTACCTTCGCGTACATCGATCTGGACCGGCGAGCCTACGGGGCCCGTGTCACCCTTACCCGTCCGGTCGGGCGGGGCCGGTTTGCCCCACAGGTCACGACCGGACTGGATTTCCAACGACAGCGCGATGACCGAGTCAACTTCGGCAACGTTGCCGGGCGCCCCGACACTACGCGCGCGCTCGATCAGCTCGAGGACGTGACGGAAGTCGGACCGTTTGTCCAGGGAGCGGTGCC
>JBGPIW010000235.1:0-4785 GCA_041485045.1 Gemmatimonadota bacterium
GCAGGGCGAGGTCCGCCGCCCCGGCGACATCCCCGAGGCCGAGCGGGACTACTACCTCGAGCGCTTGTATCCGAGCTTCGGCAATCTCGTCCCGCGCGACGTCGCCTCGCGCCGCGCCAAGGACATGTGCGACGCGGGCCACAGCGTGGTGCCGACTGGACACGGGGTGTACCTCGACTTTCGCGACGCAATCCAGCGGCTGGGGCAGCCGGCCATCGCCGAGCGTTACGGCAACCTGTTCGAGATGTACGAGCGCATCACGGGGGAGAACCCCTACGACGTGCCGATGCGCATCTACCCCGCCCCGCACTACACCATGGGCGGGTTGTGGGTGGACTACAACCTGATGTCCAACCTCGCGGGATTGCACGTGATCGGCGAAGCGAACTTCTCCGATCACGGCGCCAACCGTCTCGGCGCGTCAGCCCTGATGCAGGGGCTGGCCGACGGCTACTTCATTCTTCCCTACACGATCGGCGACTACCTCGCGCAGGCGGATTTGCCTCCGGTCGACGACACCCACGCCGCGTTCCGTCAGGTGGAGGCCGAGGTGCACGAGCGGACCGCTCGGTTGCTGGGCGTGAACGGCTCGACGAGTGTGGACGGGTTCCACCGCCAGCTCGGCCGGCTCATGTGGGACCGCTGCGGGATGTCGCGTAACCGGAGCGGCCTCGAGCAGGCGATCGGCGCCATCCAGGAGCTGCGCGCGCGATTCTGGAAGGACGTGTACGTGGGGGGGAAGGGCGAAGACCTGAATCAGGCGCTCGAGCGCGCGGGCCGTGTGGCGGATTTCATGGAATTCGCCGAGTTGATGTGCGAGGACGCCCTGCACCGCGAGGAGTCGTGCGGCGGCCATTTCCGGGAGGAGTGCCAGACCCCCGACGGAGAGGCGAAGCGAGATGACTCCCGCTTTTCCTACGTCGCCGCCTGGGAGTGGAAAGGCGCGGGCGCCGCGCCTCACATGCACAAGGAGCCGCTCGCCTTCGAGCACGTGCACCTCGCCCAGCGGAGCTACAAGTGATGCGCCTCGTGCTGCACATCTGGCGCCAGGCGGGTCCCGCCGCCCCGGGCGCATTCGCTCGCTACGAGGTCCCGGACGTCTCGCCCGACATGTCGTTCCTCGAGCTGCTGGACGTGCTGAACGAGCGGCTCGTCGCCGGGAAGGACGAGCCGGTCGCCTTCGACCACGATTGCCGCGAGGGCATCTGCGGCGCCTGCGGCATCGTGATCAACGGCCGCCCCCACGGCCCGCAGCGCGCCACGACTGCCTGCCAGCTGCACCTGCGCCGCTTCGCCGACGGCGACGAGATCTGGATCGAGCCGTGGCGCGCGCGGGCTTTCCCGGTGGTCAAGGACCTGGTGGTGGACCGCAGGGCCTTCGACGCTGTCGTCCAGGCCGGAGGGTTCATCACTGCCCGCACCGGCAGCGCGCCCGACGCGAACGCCATCCTCGTGCCCAAACGCGACGCGGATCGGGCGATGGACGCCGCTGCGTGCATCGGCTGCGGGGCGTGCGTGGCCGCCTGCCCCAACGCCAGCGCCATGCTGTTCGTCGCCGCCAAGGCATCGCACCTGGGGAGCCTCCCCCAGGGGCAGCCGGAGCGCTACAGCCGCGTCGTCCGGATGGTGAACGCCATGGACGCAGCGGGCTTCGGCGCGTGCACCAACCACGGCGAGTGCATGGCGGCCTGCCCCAAGGAGATTTCGATCGATTGTATCGCACAGCTGAACCGAGATCTCATGCGGGCGACGATTATGCCGCCGCGGGAGGGCAAGAGCTGGGTTGGTTCTGCGTGAGACGTCATCGGTCATAGGTCATCAGTCATCGGTGGATACCGACGACCGAAAACCGACAACCGATGACGTTTTACAGCTTCACCGCCGCCATCGTCTCCTTCACGGCACCGGCCGATTTCTCCAGCGCCGCCTTCTCGTCGGCCGTCAGGGTCACCTCGAGGATCTGCTCCAGCCCACCTTTCCCCAGCTTGCAGGGCACGCCGCAATAGATCCCCGACAACCCGTACTCCCCCTCGAGCCACGCCGCGCAGGGCAGGATGCGCTTCTTGTCGAGGACGATCGACTCCACCATCTGCACCGCGGCGGCCGACGGAGCGTAGTACGCCGAGCCACTCTTCAGCAACGCGACGATTTCCGCGCCCCCGTTGCGGGTGCGGTCCACGATCTTGTCGAGCGTGGCTTTGTCGAGCAGCTGGGTGACCGGAATCCCGGAGACCGTGGTGTAGCTGATCAGGGGCACCATCGTGTCGCCATGCCCGCCCAACACCATCGCCTGAATGTCCTGGACCGAGACACTGAGCGCCTCGGCCAGAAAACTGCGATAACGGGCCGTGTCGAGCACGCCCGCCATCCCGAACACGCGCTCGCGCGGAAAGCCGGTGACCTGCTTCGTCACCCAGCACATGACGTCCAGCGGGTTCGAGACGACCACGACGATCGCCTGCGGCGACGCCTGCTTGATCTGCTGCGAAACCTGCTTCACGATATCGGCGTTGGTGCGCACCAGGTCATCCCGGCTCATCCCCGGCTTGCGCGCGATGCCGGCCGTGACGATGAAGAGCTCGGACCCGGCCGCCGGACCATAATCGTTGGCCCCGACGATCCGAGTATCAAACCCTTCGATGGGGGCGGATTCCCACTGATCGAGGCCTTTGCCCTGGGGAACCCCCTCGACCACGTCAACCAGCACGACCGTGCGGGCCAGGTTCTTCTCGGCGAGTCGCTGCGCCGCGGTGGCGCCGACGTTCCCCGCCCCGACTACCGTGATTTTGTTGAACATGGGCGGCAAATATAGGGCCTAGCCGCCGCGGGTGTGCATCTCCCGGTGGGGATCGGCCCGCAGGCCGGTCACCTGGTACAACGGTTGCCGCTCCGCGAGCGCCAACCGCTCCTCCGCGCCGCGGTCGGACCGCCCGGCCCACGTGCGCTGCACCAGGGTGGTCAACGCTTCGTCCGTCGCCCCCTCGCGGAGCAGTGCCCGCAGGTCCACGCCCTGCTCGGCATAGAGGCACAGCAGCCATTGCCCGTCGGCCGTGAGGCGGCTGCGATCGCACGCGCGGCAGAACGGCGCCGTGGTGGAGGCGATGATGCCGAACGTGGTGCCATCCGGCAGCGCGAACCGCTCGGCTGGCGCGCGCGGATCATCGCCTGTGATCGGCGTAATGGGGCCGTAGCGGTGCGCCAGGCGATCCAGCATCTCTCGCTGGGAGACCACGCGGTCGAGCGACCACTGGGTGGCCCCGCCCACGTCCATGTACTCGATGAACCGGACCTCGGCGTCGCGCGCGCGGGCAAACTCGATCAGGTCCGGCAGCTCGTCGTCGTTGAACCCGCGCAGGACCACGCTGTTGATCTTGAGACGCTCGAACCCCACCGCCTGGGCCGCCCCGATTCCCGCGACCACGTCGGCGTGCCGTGCGCTGCGGGCAAAACGCTCCATCCGGTCGGGATGCAACGTGTCGAGACTGACCGTGACGCGCCGCAGGCCCGCCGCGCGCAGGGCGGGCGCATGTTTGGCGAGCAGCACGCCGTTGGTGGTGAGCGCCAGGTCGCGGATCCGTGACTCGCTCGAGATCATCCGCACCAGCGACGGCAGGTCGTGCCGCAGCAGCGGCTCCCCGCCGGTCAGCCGTACCTTCGCTGCACCGGCGGCTGCGAAGATCCGCACGAGACGCGCGATCTCTTCGAAAGTGAGGATCTGGTCCCGCGGCAGCCAGACATATTCTGCCTCCGGCATGCAGTAGCTGCAGCGCATGTTGCAGCGGTCGGTGACCGAAACCCGCAGGCTGCCGAGCGGGCGCCCCAGCCGATCGAGGGTCGGCGCGATCATTCGGGGCCCAGCACCGCGGGGTGTCCCTGCGGGTCCACCCACAACACCGAGCCGTCGGCGCGCAGCTCCTTCTTCCAGATCGGCACCCGGCGTTTTACCTCCTCGATGAGGTAGCGGCACGCGGCGAACGCGTCGGCGCGGTGCGGGGCCGCCGCGGCGATGCCGATGCTCGCCTCTTCGGTAGACACGAGGCCCAGCCGGTGCCGCAACGCGACCCGCACCGACGGCCATTGCCGCTGCGCCTCGGCGAGGATCCGGTCCAGCTCGGCCCCGGCCATCGCCGCGTACGCCGTGTATTCGATCCCCGTGACGCCGCCGTCCTCCGGCCCGTCGCGCACGATCCCGAGAAAGAGGCAGGTCGCCCCGCACCCGGGGCTCGCCACCTCGGCGAGCAAGGCGGCCGGGGAGATGGCTTCCCGCGTGGTATGGCCCACGCGCTAGCCCCCCGCCAGCGGCGGCAGGAAGGCAACCTCGTCACCGTCTTGCACGGGAGCATCGAGGCGGACGTGCCGTAGGTTCACGGCCGTGAGCGGCTCCGCGGGCAGCCCGGCGGCCCCGGGCACCACCGAGCGCACCCGGCGCACGACCTCGGCCACGGTCGTGGGCACGGGGAGGGTGAGCTCGATGTCCTCCTGGCCGACCAGGTCGGCGTAGCGGGCGAAGAACTTCAGTCGGACCACGGGGCTCAGTTCCCGACCGTCCCGGTCGCCAGACCGTGCCAGATCCGCGCCGTTTTGGCATCCGGGGACGCGACCTTGGACAGGATGAACAGGTTCACCGTCCGCTCGGCCACGGTGGCGTTGAGGGTCACGGGTCCCCTGCCGCGGCGCACCACGATGGGCAGAGCGGCGCCCGCCTTGCCTCGGTAATGGTCGCGAAACGCCGGACCCCAATCCTGGGAGGCCGTCGCGGGAACATCGCCGACCGAGACGATCGTA